>JAAYPL010000127.1 GCA_012519875.1 Clostridiaceae bacterium
ACCTTAAACCCCTCAAAGGCCCCCGCTTTTATGCCATTGCCTTTTACCCCGGCGCCTACGGCTCTCTGGGCGGCATCAAGATCAACTATAAAACCGAAGTCTTGGACGAAGAGTGGAATAAAATCCCTGGACTTTACGCAGCCGGAACCGACGCCAACACCATTTTCGGCGATTCGTATGTCTTTATCCTGCCCGGAAACACCATGGGCTTTGCCTTGAATAGTGGCCGCATGGCCGGTGAAAATGCCGTTGAATATCTGATCGATCTGTACAGTCAAGATGAAGAGTGAGAACCGATAACGACCGATGAAGTCCTTCTGTAACCGGGTGAGAACAGTGGAAATCCTGCCGGCTGCAGAAGGATTTTCATTGCACCGACAGTGTACTTGGCCAAGAAAGGAAGAGCCATCATGGATCAGACCATCAAAAATCCGATTTTGCCGGGATTTTATCCGGATCCTTCGATTTGCCGCGTCGGCAACGATTTTTATATGATCACATCCAGCTTCATGCTGTTTCCCGGTGTGCCGATCTTCCATAGCACAGATTTGGCAACCTGGAATCAGATCGGCAATGTCCTTGACCGGCCATCGCAATTACATTTGATCGGGCAACCGTTGGTTGGCGGCATCATGGCTCCGACCATCCGCTATCATGACGGTGTTTTCTACATCATCAACACCAATTTCAGTTCAAAAGGCAATTTTATCGTAACCGCCGAAGAGCCGCAGGGCCCATGGTCGGAGCCGATCTGGCTGCCGGATGTCACCGGCATCGATCCCTCTCTTTTCTTTGATGAAGACGGTTCCTGCTATGTTTGCGGAACACGTCAGCAGGTTCAGGCAGACGGTACACAAGGCCCACAGGTAATCTGGATGGCTGAATTCGATCTTGATGCCATGAAGCTGAAAAGTTCGCCGGTGGACATTTGGGGAGGCGCTTTGGTTAATGCCCCCTATCCGGAGGCACCGCATCTTTATAAAAAAGACGGCTGGTATTATTTGATTATTGCGGAGGGCGGTACGGAGCATTTTCATGCGGTGACAGTCGCGCGCAGCCGCGCCTTGAATGTCTGGTTTGACGGATATAAAGGAAATCCGATTCTTACCCACCGCCACCTGGGCAAGAACTATCCGATCGGCAATGCCGGGCACGCTGATTTGGTGGAAACCGTCACCGGGGAGTGGTATGCTGTCCTGCTGGCCTCGCGCTTGATTGGCGGGTATCATAAAAACTTGGGTCGCGAAACATATTTGGTTCCGGTTGATTGGGAAGACGGCTGGCCGGTCCTGAGCCCGGGCACCGGTAAAATCGAGTGGACCTATCCGGCTCCGGCGCTTCCCCCGACTCCACGCATCGAAAGGCCTGCCCGCGTTGATTTCGATCAGCCGGAGCTGGATCAGGAATTCATCTTTTTCGGCACGCCTTACCAAGATTTCTGGAGGATCCACAACGGTTGGCTGACCATGAAGTTGCTGCCGCAACATCTAAGTCCCGAACAGAAAAAAATCCAACCCGGCCCGAGTCAACCGGATCCGACCATCCCCAGCTTGGCGTTTATCGGCAAACGTCAGACCGATGTCAACTTTCAAGTGGCAACCCGTTTGAAATTCACGGCGGAAAAAAGCTATGAAGCGGCCGGCCTGGCCATTGTCCAGGCCAGCAACCACCAGCTTCGCCTGGAACGAACCGTTGAATCGGGGAAACAGATCCTTCGGCTGGTTCAAGTGACCTGCGATGCCCGAGGAATGCCGTTTCACCCCGATTTTACCAGCAAAACCCATGTCGAGACCCTGGTTGCCGCCGAATGTCCGTGGGAGGATGTGGTTTTGGTGATCCGCCAGAACGTGCAGGCCATCGATTTTCTGTTCGGACCCGACGAACAGTCCCTTCGGCTTTTGGCCGGGCAGGTCGATGGACGGGTGATCAATCCGGAGAAAGTCGGCGGGATGATCGGAACCTGCTTGGGCATGTTTGCCACGGCAAATGGGGAAAAGAGTGATAACATCGCCGGTTTTGACTGGTTTGAATACCGGAGACCGGACGAAAGAATAAGAGGTGACAAAAAATGAAAAAAGTATTAGGTTTATCTTTTGGCCGCAAAATGTCCAATTGTGAAGTCATGGTCAAAGAGGCCCTGATGGCTTGCGAAACCGCAGGGCACGAAGTATCTTTTCTCCGGGCCGGCGATCTGGAAATCAAACCTTGCACCGGCTGTATTTCCTGTGTTGTCGGTTTGACCAGCGGCCGGGGCAAGGGAGACTGCTACATCAAGGATGATTTTCATATTCTGGATGAGGCCATCCTGGATTGCGACGCACTGATCGTGGCCTCACCAACCTATGTTCTGTCGCCAACCGGTTTATTCAAAACCGTTTGCGACCGCTTGGGGCCCTCTCACGACATTGCTTTTCGCCAGGCAACCTATGATGCGGGTGTGGCTTTGAACAAACCGACGGATAAGCTGCCGGATGTTCGCTCCTTTAAACCCAGGGTCGGCGCCCTGATCTCGGTCGGCGGCGCCATGACCAAAAACTGGTTGTCATTTATGTTGCCCACGATGTATGAGATCACGATGTCAATGGGAATTGATGTGATCGACATGGTGGAATATCACGGGGCAATGGCCTATGAGCATGTCGTTGGCAATCAACCGATGCTTTCGCGCATGGCCAAGATCGGCCAAAACATTGCCGATGCCCTTTCGACCGAAAGTGAAACCGACCGAACCCGCTGGCGCGGCGATGACCAAGGCGCATGCCCGGTCTGCTACTGTGATCTGGTGACCATTCTTCATGACGGTAATCGGGTTGAATGTCCGGTCTGCGGCATTGAAGGAGAATTGACCCTCGTGGACGGCACGATCAAGACTCGGTTCAGCCCAGAACAACAAAACCGTTCGCGGCTGTTCTTTGCCGGCAAGTTGGAACATGTCACCGAAATTAAAACCCAGGCTGTCGGCCCGGGACAAATTCCCAACAAAGCCGAACTGCTGGTCAAATATCGGGGATATGGAGAAAACAAAGGATAACGGCCCGATCAACGGCATCTCCCGGCGTTTATTTCTTGTGATATAATCAATCCAACCCAAGCCACGCATCATCCCGCCAGGAGGTCCCCAGACATGGCAACCATCGAAGATGTCGCAGCCTTGGCCGGCGTATCGGTCGCAACCGTTTCCCGGGTTATGAACAACAGCTATGTGGTTTCCGAAGAGAAACGAAAGCGGGTTTTGCAGGCGGCTCAGACATTGGATTATCGGCCGCCGAGTTATGGCCGCAGCCAGAAAAAAAGCGACAACAAGACCATATTGGTTATCTGCTCGGTTGTGATCTATGAGGTGATGGCCGGTATTCAGGCCATGGCCAAGGAGCTCGGCTACGAGGTTCTCATCCATTATAATGCCGATCGCAACGCGGATCTGAGCGCTGTCGGAATCCTTAAAAACAAAATGGTCGACGGCGTGATCATGCTCAACATGCTCTTGGACAACGACACCTTATCTTCGATCAGCAGCCAATTTCCGGTTGTTCAGTGCGGCGAATACACCAACTTGAAAAATGCCTATCAGGTGACCGTGGACAACGAAGGCGGCGCCCATGCCGTTGTCAGCCATTTGATTGATACCGGCCGGAAACGGATCGCATATGTTCTGCCTGAGATTGCCGATGGGGTGCCTCAATTCGCCCAAGTCCGACTTAAAGGCTACCGGCGCGCCCTTGAAGAGCACGGCATAGCCTTTGATCCGTCACTGATTGTCCGGGCGGATTTCAGCTTGGAGAGCGGGTATGAGGCCGGCCGGAGAATCCTGGCTATGGAGCCAAGGCCGGAGGCCGTGTTTTGCGCAGTTGACCAATTGGCGATCGGTTGCATTCATGTCTTCCGGGATCAGAACCTTCACATTCCGCGGGACATTGCAGTTGCCGGGTTTGATGACGGTGAGTCGGCGGAGATCTGCTCGCCGCCGTTGACCACGATCGCCCAGCCTTATTTTGAAATCGGTCGTGACACGGTTCGCCTGCTGGCCAGCCTGATTAAAGACGAAATTTCCGTCGGACGACAAATCCGGCTGGATTATGAGCTGAAGATTCGGGCCTCGACGCATCAAGAAGAATCATAACAATCGTGGTTCCGAAAGGAGCCGTGTAACAGGACGACATCAGGGAGGTGCCCGATCATGCCGGACGAACAACAAATCAGCATGAATCAATCCTGTATTTTTATCATCTTCGGTGGAACCGGCGACCTGACCCACCGCAAGCTTTTGCCGGCTCTTTATAAACTACAGAAGCATGAACTGCTTCCCGATAATTTTGCGGTGGTTTCGGTGGGCCGGCGGGACAAAACCGACGAGGGCTACCGCGAGGAAGCGGTGGCGTCCATTCAAGGCTCCCGAAAGGATGCCAGCGAGGAAGCCGTTGATCCGGATATCCTGAATCGGCTGATTCAGCGCATTTATTATCGCCGGGTCAATTTTGATGATGATCATACGGCATATCGCGCGTTGCAGACGTGCTTGGA
Organism: Clostridiaceae bacterium; assembly: GCA_012519875.1. Lineage (GTDB taxonomy): Bacteria > Bacillota > Clostridia > Saccharofermentanales > UBA5734 > UBA8949. The sequence continues at coordinate 4,522 of JAAYPL010000127.1, forward strand.
GCAGTTGGACCGCCAGTACAAAACCAATGGCAGCCGGCTGTTTTTCCTGGCTGTCGCACCGGAATATTTCGGCGTGATTGTCACCCGCCTGAAAGAACGCGGTATGTTGAACAACCGTCACGGCTGGCAACGGGTCATGATTGAAAAGCCTTTCGGATCCAACCTGAAAACCGCTCGTGAACTCAATCGGACCATAACCGATGCTCTTCCCGAATCCCATATTTTCCGTATTGACCATTATCTCGGCAAGGAAATGATTCAAAACATCATGGCCCTTCGTTTCGGCAATTCGCTTTTTGAGCCCCTTTGGAACCATCACTATATCGATAATATCCAGATCACTTCCAATGAAATGCTGGGCGTCGAAAGCCGGGGCGGCTATTATGAAAAAGCCGGCATCTGCCGCGACATGTTGCAAAACCATCTTTTGCAAATGCTGGCACTGGTCGCGATGGAACCGCCGGTCAATCTCGAACCGGAGTCCATTCGTGACGAAAAGGTCAAGGTACTGAGGGCTTTGCGTCCCTTTAATGTTGATTCGGCAAAGCAGGACATTATTCGCGGACAATACGGCCCGGGGCTTCGCGCCGGTCAGCCCGTGCCCGGCTATCGGGATGAGGAACGGGTGGATCAAAATTCCATGACCGATACGTTCATCGCGCTCAAAGCCCATGTGGACAATTTCCGCTGGGCGGGCGTCCCTTTCTATATCAGGGCAGGCAAGCGCATGAATCGGCGGGTGACCCAGATTGTCATCGAATTTAAGAAACTCCCCGGCATCGAATTTTTTGATAACTTCAAGAACCAAAACCCCAATTTGCTTGTTGTTGAAATCCAGCCGAACGAGGGTCTCTTCTTTCAGATTAACGCCAAAAAACCGGGGAATGAACTGATTATGGAGCGGATCGACCTCAACTACACCCAGAGCAGCTGGGTTCAGACCAACTCACCGGAAGCGTATGAACGATTGATTTTAGAGGCGCTCCGCGACAACAAATCGTTGTTCACCCGCTGGGATGAGTTGGAACATTCGTGGCAATTTGTCGACAGCATTGAAAATTCATTCAAACATTTCACACCGGATTTTCCCAATTATACGGCCGGGTCACAAGGGCCGATGGCCGCCCTCGACCTGCTGCGCCGGGACGGCCGCAGGTGGTGGGAAATATAATTGTTGCAGATAGGGAGGACGTTTGTATGGAGCATTTTGAAAAACTGGGGGCTTTTTATCTGGGCAGGCCCTATGACATTGAAACCGGGCAGCCGGAGGCAGGATATTTGCTCTACGATTCCAAGGATTTGACAACACATGGCGTCTGTGTCGGGATGACCGGCAGCGGCAAAACCGGTCTGTGCCTGGCCTTGCTTGAAGAGGCGGCAATGGACAGCATCCCGGCCATCATCATTGATCCGAAAGGTGATATGGCCAATTTGCTTCTGACCTTTCCGGATTTGAGCCCGTCCGACTTCTGCCCTTGGATCAACGAGGAAGACGCAAAACGAAAAGGCCTTTCGCCGGACGCGTATGCCCGGAATCAAGCTGACCTATGGAAAAAGGGCTTGGCCGAATGGGGGCAGGATGGCGAACGCATCCGCCAGATGCGTGACAAAGTCGAAATCAGCATCTATACCCCCGGCAGTACGGCCGGGATTTCGGTTTCGATTCTTGGTTCGTTGCAGTTGCCGCCTCCGGCCATCCTTGCCGACGCGGAGCTTCTCCAGGATCAAATCGCCGGGATGGCCACCAGCCTGCTTGGGCTGCTGGGTTTATCCGCTGACCCGGTTCGGAGCCGAGAGCATATTCTGATCAGCACGATCCTGCAGCAGGCCTGGTCGACCGGCCGGTCTCTGGATCTGGCTGCCCTGATCGGATTGATTCAGGATCCGCCGGTCAAAAAAATCGGCATCATGGAAACCGACGTATTTTTCCCTGCCAAGGACCGCCAGGACTTGGCGCTGCAGTTTAACAATTTATTGGCCTCGCCCGGCTTTGCTTCCTGGCTGAGGGGGGAAGCGCTGGATATCAATCGGATCCTATATACGCCGGCCGGCAAGCCTCGCATGGCGATTTTTTCCATTGCTCATCTGGGCGATGCCGAACGCATGTTTTTTGTTTCGCTGATTCTCAACCAAATCCTGTCCTGGGTCAGGACTCAGAGCGGAACCACCAGTCTGCGCTCCATTCTTTATATGGATGAGATCTACGGATTTTTTCCGCCGGTCGAAAATCCGCCCAGCAAAAAACCTCTCCTTACTCTGCTCAAACAAGCCAGGGCATACGGACTTGGTATTCTGCTGACCACGCAAAATCCTGTTGATCTGGATTACAAGGGTCTTGCCAATACCGGAACCTGGTTTATCGGCCGCCTGCAGACCGAACGGGATAAAATGCGTGTGCTGGAAGGTTTGGAGGGTGTTTCAGCCGTCCAAGGAACGGGATTTGATCGTGCGGGCATGTCCCGGATGCTCTCCGGTCTGAAAAACCGTGTTTTCCTTATGCACAACGTACATGACGATGGACCGACCGTTTTTGAAACCCGCTGGTGCATGTCGTATCTGCGCGGTCCGCTGACCCGAGATCAACTTTCACGGCTTCAGCCGACCGACGACCGGGAAGCAGCTGTTCCACGCGTCCAAAAACAGGAGCCGGAGGCCACTGTGACGGCTTCGCCACCGGCTGCGGCGACCACCGAAG
>JAAYPL010000128.1 GCA_012519875.1 Clostridiaceae bacterium
CCTGATCGCCGCCGTTTGGTTTGCTTTGCCGCTGGCCATCCTGTTCAATATGCTGCATGTGCTGGCGCTGGGCACCTTGTTTTATGCTGCCTTAACCTGGCGTGAACGTCGGACCGGTCGGAAAAGCCCCGCTGTCGACGTTGTTTTGCTTCTGGCGGCTTCGGTTGTCATTTATCTGTTCGGCCTGTTGCCGGCCTGGGCGGATTCCGGCAGTTATTGGTTGATTCCCTTTGGTCTGCTGCCTGTTTCCGGTATTGGCATGGCGGACTATTTACCGCTCATTCCGTGGGTGGGTTTTTTTATGGTTGGCGCGGTGATCGGCAGGCAGGTTTACAGCGGCCGAACCAGTGCTTTTCCCAATGCTCCGAGCTGGGTAAGGACTCTCTCCCGGCCGTTTGCTTTGGCCGGCCGCAATTCTCTGCTGATCTATGTTTTTCATCAACCTGTTCTGTTAGGCATCTTATTTGCCCTGAGGTTTATCGGTCTGATTTAAAGGAGGCCCCGAGTGCCAATAAAAACTGTTATTTTCGATTTGGATGGTACCCTGTTGGATACACTCGCCGATCTGGCTTATGCGGTTAACCAGGCTCTGGCTGCGGAAAACCTGCGACCGTTGCCGACCCCGGATTATCGGTTGCTGCTCGGATCGGGAGCCCGCCATTTGATGGCCCGGGCAGCGGCGAAATCCGCTGCCGGGCAACCGGAGCAAACATCCGCGGTCCAAACAGACCGATTGTTAGCGGTATTTAACACTGTATATGCCGAAAATTGGGCTTGTCAAACCAAACCCTATTCCGGAATTGATACCATGCTGCAGCATCTGGGCAGTGCGGGGTTGCAGCTGGCGGTTTTGTCCAACAAATCAGATGTTTTTACCAAAGAGATCATACGGCATTTTTTCCCAGACATTGCTTTCCAAACGGTTGTTGGCAAACGGGACGGTTGGCCTCTTAAACCTGATCCAACCACGGCATTTGAAATTTTGAAACTGCTGGGGACCGAACCGGTTCAAGCAGCTCTGGTAGGTGATTCCGGATCAGATATGGAAACGGCGGTTCGTGCCGGCATGCTGCCGGTTGGCGCCGGCTGGGGATTTCGCTCGGCCGAAGAACTTATTGCCGGTGGAGCCCGACAGTTGGCCGCACAACCCATCGATCTCATTTCCATCTTGACAGGGTGATTTTGCATGAGGCCTATTTACCGTATTATCCGTCATCCTTCATGGTATCTTTGGCCTGTTCCCGGTCTGGTTGCCTTTGTTGCCCAGCGCCTGTTGGTTGATCGGCCGGCCTTGGTTGAAAATGTGCATACGCGCCGTTTGTTTCGCTGCCTGTCGGTACCGATCGGTCGATTGTCTTCAATGGTTCCTTTTTCCATAACGGAATGGCTCCTACTGATCGGCGTGCCGCTGTTGCTGGCAGGTTTTATTGTCTGGCTGGTCAGCCTGATTCGAAAACGGGAGAGGCGGGCAGCCCGAATCGGTCGTCTGCTCAAGAGACTGGCCTGGATCATCAGCAGTCTCTATCTGGTCTTCATGCTCTTGCATGGCTTGAATTATGCCCGGCAGCCGGCCGCTGTGATTTTTGACCTGCCGGTCCGGGAGCGGTCGGCGGCCGAGCTGGAGGCGGCGACCAACTTCCTGACCCTTGCGGCCAGCCAACTGCGAGCCGATTGTTCAGAGGATGATCAGGGCGTTTTTGTGCTTGACCGGGGAATCGACGAGACACTGCGCACTTTATCTGCGGCTTACGATGCCGCTGCCGACCGATATCCGGTTCTGGCCGGCCCACCGATCCGTCCCAAAGGCGTTATGCTGTCTCATTCCTGGTCCTACACCGGCATATCCGGCATGTACTTTCCCTTTCTTGTGGAAGCAAACGTCAATATTGATATGCCTCATTACCAAATTCCGTTCACTGCGTTACATGAAATTGCGCATACCCGCGGCTTTGCGCGGGAAGACGAGGCCAACTTCCTGGCCTTTCTTACCGGCATTTCCGATCAGCGAGCCGACATTGCCTACTCGGCGGTCGTCGATGCGGCAGGCCGCGCTCTGGGCGCCTTGCACGACGCCGACCGGGAGGCCTGGGAGCGGATGGCGGCGAATTTAAGCGAAGCTGTCTGGCGGGATTTTGCTGCGGCCAATGCCTATTGGAAACAATTTGAAGGGCCGATTCGTGAGACGTCCGTCCAAATCAATCATGCTTACCTGCAAGCCAATTTGCAGCAGGATGGTGTGAAGAGCTATGGTCGGATGCTTGACTTGGTCTTGGCGTGGTATGATGACCGGTCGACAACCGGTCAGCTGGACAACAGCATTGCTGCCTTGGTTAAAAAAGGAGACTGAGTGTGCCTGCTGTTGTAATGATCGGTCATAACCATACTTATCCGATTTGCGATGTTTTACGCTTGTTCTTTGGTCCCGTACTGCGATCGGAAGATGATCAGGTTATTGCCGGCGACGAGCACCCCCGGATTCTCAGCATCTTGGAACCGAGAGCAGGCGATGATGTCCGGGTAGCCACCAAGTGGAACCATGATGGGCAAAGTTTCTCCGCCGACCGGGCTGTGCCGGTTCAAGCCGCGAAAAAAGAGCTGAAACGGCAGCTCTATCAAAGTCTTTCGGAACTGACCGGCCATCAGTTTCCCTGGGGATCTCTTACCGGTATCAGGCCGACACAGGTGGCGGCCGAATCCCTTCGAGCGACCGGTAGCCAAGCCGGCGCCCGTCATGATTTGATTTCAACCTGGTTTGTGTCTCCTGAGAAAGCCGATCTGGCTGTTGAGACCGCATTGGCTGAAGAGCGCATATTGGCCGGCTTACCTTCGGGAGCCGCGATGGTCTATCTGGGAGTTCCTTTTTGTCCCAGCC
>JAAYPL010000129.1 GCA_012519875.1 Clostridiaceae bacterium
CGTGCCGGATGCAATCGTCAATGGAATTGGCATCGCTGACCACAAAGCCGGCAAAACCAAGTCGCTCCTTGAGCAGATCGCGCAGGAGGAACTTGTTGATGGTGCAAGGCACCCCGTTATAATCGTTAAAGGCGGACATGACGGTGGCGGCACCGGCTGCGACGCCGGCTTGAAAAGGCGGGAGATAAATATTGCAGAGCAGACTGTCGGCCATGGAAACAGTGTTATAGTCCTGACCGCCTTCGGCGGCGCCGTAGGCGATATAATGCTTCAGACAGGCGGCGACATTATCGCCGGCGTCGGGTTTGTTGCCCTGCAATCCCCGGACCTTGGCACGGGCGTAAACCGAGGCCAGATAGGGGTCCTCTCCCGGCGATTCGGCGATCCGCCCCCAGCGGGCATCGCGGGCAACGTCGAGCATGGGGGAAAATGCCCAGTGAATGTTGTGCGACCGGGCTTCCTGCGCGGAAATCCGTGCCGATTGAGTAAAAATGTCTTCGTCCCAAATACAGGCTTCGGCCAAGGGGATCGGGAAAACCGTCTTAAAGCCGTGAATGACATCAAAGCCGAAAATCAGAGGGATGCCCAAACGGGATTCCTCGACGGCAATGCGTTGCAATTCATTTGCTTTGGTTGGGTTGTTCAGTAGAAAAGATCCGATTTTACCGGCTCTGATCTGGTCTTCACGGTAATCCATCTCGGCATTCTGCATGATTTTCTTAAATTCCTCCTGACTGATGCGGCCCTCGGTCAGCATCTCAATCAGTTCAGGAAAGGGCAGGTCAAAACCACCAACGATGGAAGGCGACAACTGGGTCATTTGCCCGATTTTCTCTTCCAGGGTCATATTTTCAATCAAATCGTCAATGCGTTTTTCATTATCCGGAATTAGCCAGAAGTTTGTCATCTTGTTTATTCCATCCTTTACTGGTTGATCGGCAAAGCAATTATAACCATTTCGATGAGGCGGAGCAAACAGGCTGAATCAGTCAGGCAACCGTGTTGCGATTGACTGGAATCTCGGCATTAATCTGTGTTATCATACGCTGGTAATAATTTAAAAAAAGAAGATTTAGGGATCAGGACGAAGTGACGCTGCTGCAATGGTTGGCACGGCAAGCCAAATAAATTTCATGGCAAATATGCACAAATCGGCACCGCGAAACACCCTTTTTTCGTTACAGCCTCCGATTGTCCACCGGAACAGACCTTTGCCGGATTGACAAATGTCCTCGATGGTGATACTCATATGGTTACGTGTTTGGCCGTTTGACCTTGAATTGATACAGGAGATAAGTGATGAGCCGAGTCTATAATTTTTCTGCCGGACCTTCGATGCTTCCGGAAAAGGTGCTGAAAATCGCTGCGGAAGAAATGAGCGATTACCGCGGCAGCGGCATGTCGGTCATGGAAATGAGTCATCGTTCGGCTGTGTACGACGAAATCATCCGAGATGCCCGGTCCGTCCTGCGCTCGGTCATGCAAATTCCGGAAAACTATAAGGTTCTGTTTTTGCAAGGCGGAGCCACGACCCAGTTTTCTGCGGTACCGTTAAATCTGTTGCGCCATTCGGGCAAGGCCGATTATGTCATCAGCGGCCAGTTTTCACAAAAAGCCTATGAAGAAGCCAAGCGTTATGGAGATATCCGCATCTTGGCGTCAGGCCGGGACAGCAATTTTTCGCGCATCCCGCAGGTTGATGCCGCCGATATTCGTCCGGATGCCGACTATGTCCACATCTGTTTTAACAACACCATTTTCGGCTCGAAGTTTGCCAGGATCCCCGAAACCGGCTCGATTCCTCTGGTAGCAGACGTCTCATCCTGTATTTTGTCGGAGCCGATTGATGTGTCGCGCTTCGGGCTGCTTTATGCCGGCGCTCAGAAAAACATGGGACCGGCCGGACTGACCGTGGTCATCGTCCGCGATGATCTGATCGGCAAGGCTCGGGAGATCACCCCGATTATGTTGAACTACAAAGTTGCCGCCGACAACGACAGCATGTACAATACGCCGCCCTGTTATGCCATCTATATCTGCAAACTGGTGCTGGAGTGGATTCGCGACGATATCGGCGGCTTGGATAAAATGGCCGAAATCAATGCGCGCAAGGCCGGAAAATTATATGACTTTATTGACTCATCCCGGCTTTTTACCGCTCCGGTCGAGGTTGCTTCGCGCTCGATGATGAATGTCACCTTTGTTACCGGCGACGCCGAGCTGGATCGCAGGTTCTGTCAGGAAGCAGATCAGCGCGGCCTGGTTAATCTCAAGGGACACCGCAGCGTCGGCGGCATGCGCGCGTCGATTTACAACGCCATGCCGGAGTCCGGTATAGATGCTTTGATTACATTCATGAAGGAGTTTGAAACATCATGTTCAAAATAGCCGTGCTCAACAGAATCGCCCCGATCGGATTGGGTAATCTGGATCGGGAGAAATATGAAATCAGTGACGATCTGGAAAACCCCGACGCAATCCTGGTACGTTCCACCAATCTGCTGGACATGGAATTTCCGGATTCATTAAAGGCCATTGCCCGGGCGGGGGCCGGTGTCAACAACATACCGGTTGATCGTTGCTCGCAACGGGGGATTGTTGTTTTTAACACCCCCGGCGCCAATGCCAACGCGGTCAAAGAACTGGCCGTCGCGGCCTTGTTGCTGACATCCCGTGACATCATCGGCGGTGTCAACTGGGTTCATGGTCTGCCTTTGGATTCCGACATCATCAAAGAGGTTGAAAGCGGAAAAGGAAGATTCGTCGGGCCGGAACTCTATGGCAAAAAACTGGGAGTGTTCGGTCTGGGCGCCATCGGTGCCTTGGTTGCAAACATTGCCACTGAACTGGGCATGAAGGTATACGGAAACGACCCTTATTTGACGGTTGACGGCGCCTGGCGTTTGAACCACAGCGTCCGCCGGGCCGCCAGCATGGACACCATCTTTGAAAATTGTGATTATATTGCTTTGCATGTCCCCTCAACCCCGGAAACCAAAGGCTTTATTAATGCCCAATCACTGGCAGCCATGAAAGACGGGGTCCGGATCATCAATCTCTCGCGGGGAGATCTGGTCAATGACCGGGACATGGCGGCCGCGCTGGAAAGCGGCAAAGTTGCCTGTTATCTGACGGATTTTCCGTCCGCGGAAATACTTGGGATGAAAAATGTTATCGCTATCCCTCATCTGGGTGCCTCAACCCCGGAAAGCGAGGATAACTGCGCGATCATGGCGGTCAATGAACTGATCGACTATCTGGAAAACGGCAACATCCGAAACAGCGTGAACTTCCCCGAGGTAATCAATCGGAAACACGGTGACGAGAGCATTTGCATCATCCACTACAATGTGCCTAATATGCTGGCGCAGATCTCCGGTGCGTTGTCTGCGGAAGGACTGAATATTGAGAACCTGTCCAGCCGCAGCAAGAAGGATATGGCCTACTCGGTTTTTGAAGTTGCCGGCTCCTGCCCACAGCCCGTGGTCGAGAGATTATCCCGCGCGCAAGGCATCATTCGGGTCAACGTCATTAAAAACAGATAGATTCCGAGCGGCCCGACGCCCTTTCGGCTTTGGGAATATACTCACGGTATCAATCAGGCGGGAGCAAAGCATGGCAGATCAGCTTGAGGACAAAAATCCTTATGGCTTCAAACCGGTTTCCAGCCGGCGCATGTCCGAGGCCATCTTTGATCAAATTCGCGAAAAAATCCTGAGGGGCGAGATCCGCCCCAATGACCGGCTGCCATCGGAACGGACGCTGATGGAGATTTTCGGGCGTAGCCGGCCGACCATCCGCGAAGCTCTGCGCATGCTTGAGCGTTCCGGCCTGATCACGACCATTCCGGGCAGCGGCGGATCGATTGTCAAGGAAATATCCTCTCAAACCGTTGAGCAATCCCTGGAAGGCATGGTTTTGCAAAAAAGCATCAGCCCCCTCGACCTGTACGAATTCCGCACGGTTAATGAAACCGCCAATGTCGCGTGGGCTGTCGAGCGTCGCACCGAGGAAGATCTTTTGGCTCTGCGCCATGTAATCAAGCAATCCGAAGCCTGCCGCGATGATTGGGGGAAATTTTTCGCTTGTGACGTTGATTTTCATATGGCCGTGGCTCGGGCCGGAAAAAATCAGATGTCGGCCATCGTTCACACCGTCATTTCCCAATTGATCACTGATATTATCTCTCGCGGCTTTCAGCGGCTCAGCCCCCGCGAGCGCGCCAGGCACCGTCGCGATGTGATTGTCAATCACAAAGCATTGTGTGATGCCATTGCCCGACGAGACAAGGAGAAAGCCGAAGAGATCATTGTCAGTCACCTTGATGAGTTCCGGCATTTTATGATTGAGGAAAATCTGGCGGATCAACAGTCAGTTTGAGCCGGATTTTACACTGCCGTTCTTTGGTTTTTCCATTGACCGGGTAATGAGGAGCGGTTATAATTTGACTTAACTGGTCTGACCAGTTGACAGATTATAGATATTGAATCATTGAATTTACCAAATAGGCGATTTCATACATGAAAGGCAGGTTCAAAGAATGAAGATCGAAATCATGACCGGCAATGAGGCTATCGCACGGGGTGCGTATGAAGCATCCTGCCATCTGGCTTCAGCATATCCCGGTACTCCCAGCACCGAGATTCTTGAAAACATAGCCGCCCATTATGCGGACGATATCAACAGCCGCTGGGCTTCCAATGAAAAGACCGCATTGGAAATTGCCGCCGGCGCATCGATCGGCGGTATGCGTGCATTGGCGGTTATGAAGCACGTCGGCGTCAATGTTGCCGCCGATCCCATGTTTACTATGGGCATGACCGGTGTGGAGGGCGGCTTGGTTATCGTGTCCGCGGATGATCCTGCCTGCCATAGTTCCCAAAATGAGCAAGACAACCGCTTGTATGCTCCTCATGCCAAACTGGCCATGGTCGAGGCTTCGGATAGCCAGGAATGCAAGGATTATATCAAGGCGGCCTTTGAAATCAGTGAAATGTTCGATGTTCCGGTTCTTTTCCGTATGACCACCCGTGTTTGTCATGCCAAAAGTCTGGTGCAACTGTCTGACCGTCAAGAGGTGGCGGTTCGCAAATATGAAGGGAAACCCCCGAAATATTCCATGCTACCGGTCAATGCCCGTGTTCGCCATGCCAAACGGGAGGAATTGCTGGCCGAACTGGAAGAATACGCCTGCACGTCACCACTCAATCGCATCGAGTGGGGTAAAAGCAAGAAAATCGGTATTGTTACTTCCGGCATCTCCTACCAGTATGCTCGGGATGTGTTCGGCGATGAGGCGTCCTATCTCAAACTGGGCTTGACCCATCCACTGCCCAGCAAGCTGATTCGGGCTTTCTGCCAGGACGTTGAAACCGTTTATGTCATCGAGGAAAACGAACCATATTTGGAAACCAAAGTTCGGGCCTTGGGTTTTTCCTGCATCGGCAAGGACAAACTGCCGTTGCTGGGGGAATTGAGCACCAGTATCGTGCGCAAGGCCCTGACCGACCGGCCCGATCCCGTGGTCTATGAAAGTGAGATTGCCGCCCCGCCCCGTCCGCCGGTTCTTTGTGCCGGCTGTCCGCATCGTGGCTATTTTAATGCCCTGAGGAAACGCAAGCGCGACATTGTCGCGGTGGGGGACATCGGTTGCTATGCCCTTGGCATCAATGAGCCGTTTGTCGGTTTTGACATTTCCCTTTGCATGGGAGCCGGCTTCACCGTACCGATCGGCCTAGCTGAAGCCCTGAAAAAGCAAGGCGACCCGCGCAAAGTATTCGGCATGCTGGGGGACTCAACGTTTTTCCACTCCGGAATGACCGGACTTGTCGACGTTGTGCACAGCAATGCCAATGTTGTGCTTTGTATTTTAGATAATGACATTACAGCCATGACCGGTCATCAGGCTAACCCGGGGACAGCCGTTTCCCTTACCGGTGAACCCGCCCGTGTGATCAGCATTGAGGCCATAGTTCGCGCCTCCGGGATTGACGATGATCGCTTGCGCATTGTCGATCCGATTGATCAGGCGGCTATGGACGACGCAATCGATGCCGGCATCAAAGCCGAGGGGCCGTTTGTCATCATTACCCGGTATCCTTGTGCGCTCATCAAAGAGGTTGCCAGAACTTTTGTCGGAAAATATTGTGTCATTGATCAGGATAAATGTACCAGGTGCAAATCGTGCCTCCGGATCGCCTGTCCGGCCATCGCCCTGAAAGACGGTGTTATCCGGATTGTCGATCGTCAAGCCTGTACTGCCTGCGGTCTTTGTATGCAGGTTTGCAAATTTGGTGCAATCAGCAAGGTGGGTGAGTAATTATGCGTAAAAACATTCTCCTAATCGGTGTCGGCGGCCAGGGAACCATCCTGACCTCCAAAATTCTCACGGCCGGACTGGTCGAGCTTGGTTTTGATGTCAAAATGAGCGAGATCCATGGCATGTCGCAGCGTGGGGGCAGCGTCACCACTCAGATTCGTTACGGGGAGAAAATCTATTCCCCCAACATCGGCGAGGGTGAAGCCGACATCATCGTGGCTTTTGAAAGGTCTGAAGCTTTGCGGGGTCTGCCTTTCCTCAAACAAGGCGGCACCATTATCGTCAACGAGCGCGAGATTTACCCTTTGCCTGTCATGACCGGAGCCATCGCATACCCGGATAACATCATTGAAAATCTGCAAAAAACCGTCGGCAATGTCTTGTTTCTGGAAGCCGATCGCATTGCCACCGAATTGGGCAATATCCGGGCGCAAAACATCGTTTTGCTCGGTGCCCTCGTGGCATTTCTGTCCCTTGACGGTATTGACTAGAATGAGCTGGTCGGCGAGATGGTTCCGCCCCGGGCAAAAGAATTGAACCAGAAAGCCTTTGCCGCCGGTTTCGATTTCTACCGGACCCACGCAGCCAAAGCCTGAGCTATTATTACCGGAGGCCGGCGGGACAACAGAGCCTCCTACTCGATTTCAAGGAGGAAGTGCCGATGAGCTACCATATCCTGGCTATCAACCCGGGATCGACATCGACAAAAATTGCCTATTATCAGGACAGCCGGATGCAATGGGTCAGGAATATCGAGCATGAGCAGTCGAGCCTGGAATCGTTCAAAACCATTTATGACCAGTATCATATGCGCCGACAGCTGGTTTTGGATATTATGGCTGAACATGGCACATCAACCGCGGTTCTCAGCGCGGTTGTCGCCCGCGGCGGTTTGCTTCCGCCTGTTGAGGCAGGGGCCTACCATGTTAATCAGGCCATGATGGATACCTTGCGTTACCGGCCGGCCAACGAACACGCTTCCAATCTGGGTGCTGTTCTGGCATGGTCGATCGCCGAGCCGCTGGGTATCCCTTCATTCATATATGATCCGGTCACGGTAGACGAGCTGGAAGACATTGCGCATATTACCGGCCTTAAGGAAATGCGCCGCATCGGTATGGGCCACAACCTCAATATGCGTGCCGCCGCGATCAAGTTTGCCGGCTCCCGGAGTCAGCCGTATGAAGAACTGAATATTATTGTGGCTCATTTGGGTGGCGGAATCACACTCAGCCTGCACAGCGGCGGGCGAATCATCGACATGATTTCCGATGACGAAGGCCCCTTTTCACCGGAGCGCGCCGGCGGCCTGCCCGGCTTTCAACTGATCAAGATGGCGACATCCGGTGCTTATGACTACAAAGGGATGATGCAAAAAGTTCAGCGTCAAGGCGGCCTCAAGGCATATTTCGGCACATCGGATACGCGTGAAGTTGAGGCAAGGATCGCCCAAGGCGATGATTACGCGCGATTGATTTTGGAAGCCATGGCGCACAATGTGGCGAAAAACATCGGCAAACTTGCCGTGGTTGTCCGGGGGCAGGTCGACGGAATCGTTTTGACCGGCGGGATCGCTCATTCTCGAAGGATCACCGACTGGATCACCGAGCGGGTTTCTTTTATCGCCCCGGTGACCATTCTGGCCGGTGAAAATGAAATGGAATCATTGGCCCTGGGTATCCTGCGCGTCCTGCGCGGGGAGGAGAAGGCACGCACTTTCACCGAAGGCCGGGAAGGAGAATAATAATGATGAAAGCTAAAATTGTCAGCACGGTTCCCGGGTCAAGATTTGAATTGTTCAAAGTTGAGATTCCCGATCAATGGGAGGTTGACTTTGTCGATTATCCTTTGCCGGATGAGGATTTGATCGAGGCTTTGCGCGATGCTGATTTTTTGCTGGTTGGTTCGGTTCATCATGTCAGCAGCGCCGTCATCCATGCGGCTCCCTCCTTAAAGATGATTCACACGGAGGGCGTCGGCTTTGAGAAAGTGGATGTGGAAGCCGCCCGTGCGGTCGGGCTGCCGGTTTGCAATAACCGGGCGGTCAACAATGTTTCGGTTGCCGAACACACAATCGGTCTGATTCTGGCGGCCCTGAAAAGAATTGTTTACGCCGACCGCGAGGTCAAGAACGGTGATTTTGCCGCTGTCCAGACACAGCTGCGCACCGAAGGCATCCACGAACTCAGATACCAACATGTAGGTTTGGTCGGTTGCGGCGCGATCGGGCAGGAGGTGGCTCGCATACTGGGGGTATTCGGCTGTAAGGTCAGCTACTTCGATACCTATCGCCCCTCTCCCGAACGTGAGCGTGCGCTGAACATTTCCTATTTAGAACTGGATGATCTGCTCGGTCAATGCGATATTATCAGCCTGCACGTCCCGGTTTTGCCGGATACTGTCAACATCATCAATGCGCGTGCCCTTGGCCTGATGAAAGATCATGCCATTTTGGTCAATACCTCGAGAGGTGAACTCATTGATCAGCCGGCCGCCGCCGCGGCCCTGGAAGGCGGTAGACTCGGTGCTCTGGTTATCGACACCCTTGCCCCGGAACCGCCGGCCAAAGACCATCCGTTTCTGACGCTTACCCCTGATGCAGCCGACCGGCTGATCATTACCCCCCATGTTGCCGGCACTACGGCCGAAGCCTTCACCCGTATGTTGCAATGGGTGATTGCCGATTTTCAGGAAGTTCTGTCCGGCCGACTGCCCGACCGTGTTTGCAACGGTGTAACCAAACTGCGTTAAATGCCAAAAGTAGGAGGATATCATGATCCGTTCTTTTGCCGACCTGTATGAAGCCATCCGTCAACACCCGCATGTCACAATCAGTGTCGCCGCCGCCCAAGACAAAGAAGC
>JAAYPL010000017.1 GCA_012519875.1 Clostridiaceae bacterium
ATCGATTACGAGCGTTTTGCTCAGGAAGTTTCGCCACGGATCAAGGACAGAAAAACCTTTCAATATCGGCCCTACGACTGTCAAGCCGATGCCTTGGGTCCGCCGATCACCGTCTGCCCGGCCCCGCTTACCGTAATCGAGGGATCCTACAGCCTGCATCCGAAGCTGAATGTCACGTTTGACTTGACCATCTATTTGACCGTAAACCCGGAGGAGCAGTTGCGACGACTGACCCTGAGAAACGATGCTTTGTTCCTGGAAAAATTTAAATCCACCTGGATTCCGATGGAAGAGGCCTATGCCGCAAAATGGCGTCTTGTCGAGACCTGCGACCTGCTCCTGGACACCACGTCCCCGGTGTTGATTTAGGATTGCCAAACGCATGCAGACCATCATTTTGTTACAACGGATACAGTAAATCGAATGTTAATCCTCTATAATGCAGATGTACTCATTCCAACAAGCAAGAGCATGATTTTCATGCCATCGAAAGAGAGGTTTTAACATGGACGAAATCACCAGACTGCCGTTGATCGGTGACCCTGCGCCGGAATTTAAGGCCAAGACAACTCAGGGAGATATCAATTTCCCGGCTGACTACAAAGGCAAATGGGTAATCCTTTTCAGTCATCCCGCCGACTTTACCCCTGTTTGCACAACCGAATTCATGACCTTTGCCACCATGCAAAAAGAATTCCGCGAAATCAACACCGAACTGATCGGCCTTTCCATTGACAGCATGTTTTCGCACATCGCATGGCTCAGGACAATCAAGGAAAAAATCGTATGGAAAGACATGAAAGATGTGGAAGTTGCATTTCCGGTCATTGAAGACATCAGCATGAACGTTGCCAAAAAATACGGCATGGTTCAGCCCAATGTCTCCACCACACAGGCCGTCCGGGCTGTCTTTATTATTGATCCCAAGGGCATCGTCCGGCTGATTATGTACTATCCTGCCAGCTGCGGCCGCAACATGGATGAGATTAAACGCGTCATCATTGCCATGCAAAAAGCCGATGCGGAAAGCATCGCAACTCCTGCCAACTGGAGGCCCGGCGATGATGTTATTTTGCCGGCTCCCGGATCTTGCGGCGCCGCCCGGGAGCGTGTCGAAAAGCTTCCTGAGGATGTTTATTGCCTCGATTGGTTCCTCTGCTTCCGCAAAGAAAAGAAGTAACCGCTCTTTTTGATCTCCTTTGCCCTAAAAGCCATCTTCGCACAAGTGTTCAACGGGTGCGGCGATGGCTTTTCCCATTCATCCGCAGCAGTCAATGATCACTTGGGTGAAAATTCTGGCACTCATCATCAACTGCTCAATGACCGCAAATTCGTCCGGGCCATGCAGGTGGTTATCGACCTCCGGATCAGCACATCCGAACGCCACGCCACGATCCAGATTGTGCACATAAGTGCCGCCGCCGATGGCCATACACCGCCCGGGCTTGCCGCTGTATATTTCGTAGCAGCGCAACAAGGTCCGGACAAAAGGGGTTTCGGCGGGAACGTGGTGCGGGGGCACCATGGGGTGATCCGCCAATCGGATGCCCACGGGCCGCAAACGATTTGCCGCGGCTTGGCGCACGTTTTCGTCATTTCCGCATAACGGCGTGCGACAATCAAACTCGGCCTCCAATCCATGATCGTTGATCCGGATTAAATCAAGACTCAGCGTCAATGGGCCGGACAGGTCATCGGACATGGCGATTCCCAGAGCCTGACCGTAATGATCTCCATGGGGAAACAAATGATACAGCTGCCGGAGCAAATCGAGCCGGCCATCTTCAGCGATCGGCAGCAGGCTCAGGAGAAAAAGCAGGCCGGTGATTGCGTTGTTGCCGCTTGCCGCCGTGGCCGCATGGGCGGCCTTGCCTTGTGCGTGAATCACCAGGTTTTTACCCTCAGGATAAGCGGTAAAAATCACGCCGGTTGATTTTTCAGCCTGAATCAACAATTCGGCCACATGTTCCGATTCCAAGTCTGCAACAACAGCCCGGGCCTTTTCGGGAACCATATTGATCTTGGTTCCGCCCTCCAGAGAAATCAGCCGGGATCTCCGGCTTTCCTCCGGCCAGGGGGCGGTCATTTGCCCGACCAGTCGGCCTTTTTCTATATTGATAACCGGAAATTCCGCGTCCGGTGTAAAAGTCATCGGTGCTTCTTTTTCCTGTGCGTAATAGTATTCGATGTCCGAACTGCCTGATTCTTCATCGGTACCAAGAATCAGGCGCGTATTTTTACGAAGAGGAATTCCAAGGTCGCGTACACCACGCAAAGCATACAAGGCCGCCACAGCCGGCCCCTTGTCATCCGCCGTCCCCCGACCGTAGATTCGGCCGGCTGTAATTCGCGGTTCAAAAGGCTTTGTCACCGTCCAGCCATCTCCCCCCGGCACAACATCCAGATGCGCCAAAATATCCAAAGCAGGTGGAAGATCGTTCAAATCAACCGTTCCCACACGATTATCGTAATTCTTAACGACAAAACCCATGGCTCGTGCCATGGCAAGGGCCTCGGCCAGAACCGCGGCCGCGCCGGGGCCATATGGCTCTCCCGGTCGAGCCGGCTGTCGGTCACTGCGAATCCGGACCAGCCGGCTGATGTCTTCCAGCATTTCGGCCTGCCGGGAGGCGAAGTATTCTTCTATTCTTTGTTTATGCATGGTCTGAAATGTCCCTTCGCAGCGAATTTGCCTCGATTATACCATGATCGGATTTGCCGGCATACGGACTCCGGCACAAGACGTCAGACGCATGGCTTGCGAAGGGAATGGTGATTGTTTTTGTACATTGCGAACGATAATTGTACAATAAATTACATCTGTCTCGTTGACCCACCGGCCGACTTGGATTAAGATTTAAACAACAGAATCATGTTCTGACTTCGTGATCAAAACTAAATTTGATTATAGGGGGCATCCGTCATGACGCATGAGCAACTCGTTTCCTTCCTGTACTACCTGGTACCGGTTGGTGCAGCCGTTGCGCTGCTGTTTGCTTGGATTCAATCCCGCAAAGTCCTGAAGAGCTCCGAGGGCGACGCCGGTGTTGTCGAGATCGCGGCCGCGATTCGCAAAGGCGCCAACGCGTATTTACGTCGGCAATATCGCGGCGTCGGCATTTTCTTCGCCGGCATGTTTGTCATACTGGGGATTTTGGCTCTGCTGGGCATGCTGAATCCTTTTGTTCCGTTTGCTTTTCTGACCGGTGGATTTTTCTCCGGCCTATCCGGCTTTATCGGCATGAAAATCGCCACCGCGGCCAATTCCAGAACCGCCAGCGCCGCCCGCAACAGTCTCAACAAGGCCTTGCGCATTGCCTTCGCCTCCGGTACCGTGATGGGTTTTACGGTGGTCGGCTTGGCTTTGCTTGATCTTTCCATCTGGTTCTTCTTCCTTCGCTTTTTTTACACTGTTATTTCTCCGGTGGCTTCAGCAGCCGAGATGGCGCAGCGCATCACTTCGGCGATGCTGACCTTTGGCATGGGAGCCTCCAGCATGGCTCTGTTTGCTCGCGTCGGCGGCGGTATTTTTACCAAGGCCGCCGATGTCGGCGCCGATCTGGTCGGTAAAGTCGAGGCCGGCATCCCGGAAGATGATCCGCGCAACCCGGCTGTCATTGCCGATAATGTCGGCGATAATGTCGGAGATGTGGCCGGCATGGGGGCCGATCTCTATGAATCCTATATCGGATCGATTCTGTCCACCTGCGCCCTGGCGGTCGCCGCCGGTTATGGTTTTGCCGGGGTCGCCGTTCCGATGATCATGGCGGTTCTCGGCATGTTCGCATCCTTGATCGGTTCATTTTTTGTCACGACCAGGGAGGATGCCACCCAGAAATCTTTGCTGAACGCACTGAGAAAAGGAACCTGGATTTCCGCCGCTCTGATTGCGGTGGTGGCCTATTTTTTGGTTGCCGCTCTGATCCCTGAAAATCGCGGGCTTTATGTCGCTGTTTTATCCGGACTGGCTGCCGGTGTCTTAATTGGTTTTTTCACCGAATATTTCACCTCCGACCATTACCGGCCAACGCAAAAATTAGCCGAGACCTCCTTGACCGGCCCGGCAACCATCATTATCGGCGGTATTTCCTTAGGCATGCTGTCAACGGCGATTCCTGTCATCATTATTTCGGCTTCGGTTCTGATCAGTTATTATTTCGCCGGTGGTATCGCCAATTATAACCATGGACTGTTCGGTGTGGCATTGTCTGCTGTCGGCATGCTGTCAACGCTGGGAATTACCTTGGCCACAGATGCCTACGGGCCGGTCGCCGACAATGCCGGCGGCATCGCCCAAATGGCCGGTTTGCCGGAGGAGGTTCGCCAGCGAACCGATGCCCTTGATTCTCTGGGCAACACCACCGCCGCGACCGGCAAGGGCTTCGCTATCGGCTCCGCCGCTTTGACCGCACTGGCTTTGATCGCGGCCTATGTCGACCAGGTTCGGCTGATCGAACCGGATTTTTCTTTCAATCTGACACTAACCAATCCTCCTGTTCTGGTCGGCCTTTTCATTGGTGCCATGTTACCCTTCATTTTCTCGTCCCTGACAATGAGCGCTGTCGGCCGGGCGGCCCAGTCCATTGTCATCGAGGTTCGCCGTCAATTCAGTGAAATAACCGGTCTGATGACCGGCAGCGCGGTGGCGGATTACGCGCGCTGCGTCGATATCTGTACCCAAAGCGCCCAGCGTGAAATGGTCCTGCCGGCTGTCCTGGCCATCATCGTTCCCATCGCCAGCGGTTTTATACTGGGTGTAAACGGCGTGGCCGGTGTCTTGGCCGGCTCGATGGTCAGCGGCTTCGTCCTGGCCGTTATGATGGCCAATTCCGGTGGTGCCTGGGACAATGCCAAAAAATACATTGAAACCGGTCACCATGGAGGCAAAGGCAAGGATCCGCATAAGGCTGCCGTTGTGGGCGACACCGTTGGTGATCCCTTTAAAGATACTTCCGGCCCGTCGATCAATATTTTAATCAAGCTGATTTCGACCGTCTCGATTGTCTTTGTCTACGTGATCATGC
>JAAYPL010000130.1 GCA_012519875.1 Clostridiaceae bacterium
GGAAATCAAACGCATAGAGATGTGGCTGAATACTTATCCTCGAAAGATTTTGGATTACAGAACACCGTTAGAAGTATACAGGTTGGTTTCTTAACATTGGGCGACACTTAATGTTGCATTCCGCGGACAGTTGATGTCGAGGAAACGGTTGTTGAGCAGACCGAAGATGTCGTGGCTGTGCAAGAACCTACGACGGAAGAAACAGTCGATTCAGAGGTCGCGCCAGAGCCGTCGGAAACCGGTTTCGCAAGCGGGGATATCTGGGTTTGCCCTGATTGTTCCCGGGAAAATTCCGACAAATTCTGCAGAGGCTGCGGTAAGCCGCGTCCGACGTGATTTCATATGATATTTATTAAACCGAACAAAAAATAGGGGAGGAAACAAGATATGTTCTGTCCAAATTGTGGCAAATCAAATCCTGACGATTCGAGGTTCTGCGAAAGCTGCGGTACCAATATGCTGGAAGCTGCTCCGGCGGCTCCCGTTGCACCGCCGCCTGTTCAAACAACCTATCAGCAGCCGATGCCGCCACCGCAACCGGTAGCCTATCAACCGGTGCAGCAAGCAGTTCCGCAGGCTACGGTTCAGGGAGGCATGGTGGATCTTAACAAACCCTTGGGTGTCGGTGGCTTCTTTGGAATGTTCGCCATCAATTTGATCCCGTTTGTCGGCAGCCTGATTTTTCTAATTATGCTTTTTGTCTGGGCATTCGGCAGCACGGTCAATCAAAACAAGAAAAATCTTGCTCGCGCCTTACTGCTCTGGGCTTTGGTCATTCTTGTGGTGGTCATTATTCTGATGATCGTGCTCGGTGGCGTGATATCGTCATGGATTGAGGAGCTTTCTTACCAAATGTATTGAATGTTCCATTCCGGATCATTTTAGCAAAAGCCGTCGCCAAAGCGGTCGACGGCTTTTTGCTGTCGGCGGTGGCAGACAATTACATATGCTCCACACCCAAATTATCCTTTGTTTCGCTATCCGGGGATCCTGATGAGCATTCGGCACAATAACCGTAAAGCGTCAGTTGATGTGCAGTGATCTTAAAGCCGGTTGATTCTTCGATTTGCAGGGTCAGGCAATCCAGAGGACATTGGCTGATTTCCAGTGTTTTGCTGCAGTTCAGACAGACCACATCGTGGTTATGCAGCTCGTCGGTTATCCGATAACGGGTAACACCATCAGGATGAATCAAGCGCGTAATGATCTGCTGGTTTGATAATTGCTCCAAATTGCGATAGACGGTGGTCAGGGCAAGTTTAGGAAGCGTTTTCCGGGCGGCTGTCAGGATTTGCTCGGCTGTCAGCAATCGGCCGGCCTTCCGGATGGTTGCCAGAATTAATGATTTTTGCTTGGTCTGGCGGGTATTCTTGACCGACATGAGCGTGATTTCCTCTTTCTTGATCTTAAAGCTTATTATCCTCGAGATGCGTCGATTGTGCAACCGAACATTGCTTTGACAAGCCGGTGAGCATCTCATATAATCATTATTGCAACTAACTAGCAATAACGCTATTGGCTGTGACGATGCTTTGCTTGGGGGTCGAAATGAAAAAGCGTTTGCCGCAATGCACATTGATACTGATACTGGCGCTTTCGTTGGTGTCAGGTATCACAGCCGGCTGTCAGACAGAGCGAACAGCTGATGATTCCGGCGAGCTTAGGGTGGTTACCTCTTTTTTGCCTATTTATATTTTCACCTTAAATCTGGTTGAGGGCATCGATGGGATTCGGGTGGTTAATATGGCGGCGCCGGATATCGGTTGCCTGCATGAATACCAGTTGTTGCCCGGTGATATGGTGGAACTGGAAGCTGCGGATATTTTTATCTTCAACGGTGCCGGAATGGAGAGCTTTCTTGAGGTATTGGCGGATCGCCGTGACTTGGTTAAGATAGAAGCCAGTTCGGGAATTCAGTTGTTGCCTTTGGATGAAAATCACGGACATATTGATGCTGATGGTGAAACTCTCAATCATGATCACGAAGTCAATGCCCATGTTTGGCTTTCGGTTCGCCTGGCTATCCAGCAGGTGAAAAACATCAGCCTGGGATTGCAACATGCCGATCCGAAGCACGCAGAAATGTATCAGCGTAATGAAGCTGCTTACATCGACCGGTTGGCAGACCTTGACCGGCTTTATCGTGAAACGTTGGATAAGGTGGCGATACGAAAAATCATTACCTTCCACGATGCCTTTCCTTATTTGGCAAAGGAGTACGGACTGACGGTAGTAGCGGTCATCCAGCGCGAGCCGGGGAGGGAGCCAAGTACCGCCGAACTGGCTGAAACCATTGACATCATTCGCTCGGAGGACGTTCAAGTTCTCTTTGTTGAACCGCAGTATTCCGGTCGGGCGGCCGATACGCTGGCTGCGGAAACCGGCGCGTCTGTTTACACCTTGAATCCGGTGGTCACAGGTGATGCCGGCGCCTTGACCTATGAGCAGGTTATGATGGATAATTTAGATGTTCTCAAGCTGGCGCTGA
>JAAYPL010000131.1 GCA_012519875.1 Clostridiaceae bacterium
AAACCACTTTTATCATTGAATTACCCCCTTACCGCCTCCCCGATGCCAAGACACTCCTGTTGCATGTTTGGGATAAAGTCCGGGATTTCATTGTTCGGGCCGGAACGATTATTTTTCTTATGACCGTACTGGTCTGGTTTCTCCAGTCCTTTGATTTCCGGCTGCGCCCGATCGAGGATAGTTCCCAAAGTATTTTTGGCCTGCTGGGCGGTTTTCTGGCCCCTGTTTTCTCGCCGCTGGGTTTTGGTACATGGGAAGCCACCGTCGCCCTCCTGACCGGTCTGGTAGCCAAGGAATCCGTGGTGGCGACGCTGGGTATTGTTTATCCTGAAGGCGCCCTGGAGGTCATGTTTACGCCGGTCAGCGCTCTGGCCTTCATGACCTTCACTCTCCTCTACACCCCCTGCGTAGCCGCCATTAGCGCCATGCGACGTGAGTTTGGCAATACACGATGGACGATCGGCGCCCTTTTTTTTCAAACCGCCGTTGCATGGGTTTTCTCCTTCCTTGTCTACCGGATAGGCAGCTTGCTGGCATCTGTCTTTTAGAAATGTTAAAATGACGGTGATCACTCCGCTGCAAGAATTTCCCGGCCTATTCAACAGGAGAATGAAGTGCCACGAGCAAAAAAACTGACTCCTTCAAGTGAAGACTATCTTGAAGCCATCCTCGAGCTTTCCGATTCAAGCAGTGCTGTTCGGTCGGTCGACATCGCCGAGCATCTCAGTGTGTCCAAAGCAAGCGTGACCAAGGCAATGGGAATCCTGCGTGAGGCCGGCCTGATTGAGCAGGCCCATTACGGACTGATTCGCCTGACCGCACAGGGAAGGCAGCGAGCCGGCAAAATCCTGGCCAGCCACGATATGCTGAAAAGATTCTTAACCGACGTTCTTGGCGTCGAAGAATCGATTGCCGATCAGGATGCCTGCCGAATGGAGCACGCAATCAGCGACGAAACCAGATCTCGATGGCTGGCTTGGATGAAAAATACTCTTCGGGATTCGTCAATTACAGACTGACTTCATAATCAAAGATAATTTTAACAGCCTCGGCAGGGCCAAATCAGAATCGGTTTTGCCTTCTGCAATTGTCAGGCGGCTCGCCTCACCTATTCTTCCTCCTCAAGCAACCGGAGTAATTCCGCCTCGTCAATAACCGGCACCGCCAGCTGGTTGGCCTTATCCAATTTGCTGCCGGCGGCTTCGCCGGCAACGACGTAGCTGGTTTTGGCCGAAACGGCGCCGCTTACTTTCCCACCGGCTTTCTCGATCAGTTCGCCGGCTTGGCTGCGACTCAGGCCGGGAAGTGTACCGGTCAAAACAAATGTCAGGCCATCAAGCGGCCGACGACCGGCAATTTGTGACTCGCCCGTCATTCTCACGCCGGCGCGCTTGAGGCGATCGATCAGTATTTTTGTTTGCTCCTGACGAAAGAAGGAAACAACCGCTCGGGCACTGACCTGACCAAAATCAGGCAGGGCAAGCAATTGTTCCTCATCGGCGGCCATCAGACTGTCCATATCCGGGTAATTTCCGGCCAGCACCCGGGCGGCCTGTCGGCCGATGTTCCGTATCCCCAAACCCGTCAGCAATCGATCAAGGGGATTTTGTCGTGCGGCATCAATGCCGGAAAGCAGGTTGTCAACTGATTTTTCTTTGCCGATGATACCGGATTCGATCAAGCGGTCACGATGCTGATTCAAGCTGAATAGATCAGCCAGACTTTCAACATAACCGCCCTGCAGCAAGGCCTCGACCGTTGCCGGCCCCAATCCGTCAATGTTCATGGCGTTTTTCGAAGCGAAGTAAATAATATGTCGTGCCAACTGAGCCGGACAGTCCGAACCTGTACAGCGAACGTCGGCGCTGTCCTGCTCTCGCTCGGTGGGAGCACCGCAAACCGGGCAGGTCGTCGGCAGCTTGAATTTACGCGCATCCGGAGGCCGTTTAGGCAGGTTAACCCCAAGCACCGCCGGAATGATATCGCCGGCCTTTTGAACCTGAACCAGATCGCCGATTCGAATATCCAATGCATCAATGTAATCCTGATTATGCAATGTCGCCCGGCTGACAGTGGTGCCCGCCAACTGAACCGGCTTGAGGATGGCCATCGGCGTCAGGCGTCCGGTGCGACCGACCTGGACAACAATATCGAGCAAACGCGTCTCTTTTTTCTCCGGCGGGTACTTGTAGGCCACAGCCCAGCGAGGCATTTTTGATGTCGCGCCCATTTGTTCCCGGCGGCTTAGATCGTCCAATTTGATGACCGCTCCGTCAATGCCGTACGGCAGCCGGAAGCGTTGCTCGCCGATTCGCGCCACGGCCTGCAAAACCTCATCTGCGGTTTGGCACAAGGTATAATCCGGAATGACCGGAAATCCTTGCTCAGCCAGCCAGGCCAAGGATTGCGAATGCGTCTGAAAGGTTTTGCCACGGCAAAGCTGCAGATTAAAAATAAATAGCGCCAAACCACGTTCGCGAACGACATTCGGGTCAAGTTGACGCAGCGTGCCGGCCGCGCAATTCCGCGGATTGGCAAACAATTTACCGCCTATGGCTTCCTGCCTCGCATTGACCCTCTCAAAGGCTTCAAAGGGCAGATACACCTCACCGCGAACCTCCAGATCGGCAACCGGTTCCGGCAGCGTAAGCGGCAGGTTTTTAATCATGCGCAGGTTCATGGTCACGTCCTCGCCCGTGTGAACCCCGTCTCCCCGGGTCAAACCGAGTGTGAAAAGGCCGTTTTCATAACGCAGGGCGACCGACAAGCCGTCAATCTTGGGCTCCACCACGAAAACAGTCGTCTCCTCGAAAGTCGCGCCGACCCGTTGCACGAAGTCGCGCACATCATCTTGGTTAAATACATCCTGCAGGCTGAGCATGGGCACCCGATGCGCCACTGCGCCAAGAACAGGCCGGACGGTTCCGCCCACAATTTGACTGGGAGATCCAGCATCAAGCAAATCCGGCCACGCCTGCTCCAGATCACGCAGGCGCCGCATTAAGGCATCGTAATCCTCATCCGATATTTCCGGCTGGTCTTCATCATAATAGAGCCGGTTATGCCGGGCAATTTGCGCACGTAAATCGGCAAGCATAGCTACCGCTTCCAGCCTGGTCAGCGTGGTAAAATCAAAGATCTCCGCAGTGAAAGCGTCCCCGTCCGTCATCCGGTGATCAACCTTTCTGGCGTCCTTGCGCCAGGAAAATGATGGGCAGCACACCCAGCAACAGAGGAAGTATCGCCCAAGCAATCAAGGGAATCCCAAGAAAACCATCCAGGCTTTTCAACAACGGATCGGCCGGCACCGGAATGAAAGGTGAAAACCGGCCGATATTTAACCCGGGAATCCGGCTCAGCGCATAGACCGGCCCGTCATAGATCAGCCAAACCGCCAGCGATAACATGTATGCGTCAGACAACCACAAACCAGGACGTTTCGACTTGATGATCAAAAACAGGAGAGCCAAAGCCAGCCCGATCGCGATGGCCAATGAGACCGGATATAATTTCCCGGTTCTGATGCAGAGCACAATATGATGAATGATTGTCGCCAAGGCGCACAACCCCGCCAGATATAAGCGGCTTTTACCACGGCTGAGAATCAGCAAAACGACCAGCACGGCAGCAAGCAGCAGATAAACCAGAATGGCTTTCCAGGCAGCCGGTAATATGGGTGTTGCCACAAGCAAACCACCCAGTTCACGGATCAGATCGGAAAAATATTTAAACGGAGCCGCCACCAGTGTTCCCCAAAAAACAAAAAGGACAATGCAGACCAGCCAGGCTCTGGTTTGACTTTTCATGACTTGACAGCCTCCTGAAACTCATAATATTTGCCCAATGATTCTATTCTAGCCATGAAAATGGTTCGTTGCAACCAATCCGGATTCATTCATGGTAAAATCGTTAAGAGAAACCCACTTGCGCAAATCCGGTTGATCGATCTTTTAGAATGGAGTGGTTGTTTATGTCGCATAAGACGTCAATACGCCTCGGTCTGGCAGGCTACGGCAACTTGGGGCGCGGCTTGGAACAGGCGGTCGCGGGCAATCCGGATCTGGGGCTAAAGGTTATCTTAACCAGACGCGATCCGACCACCGTCAAAAGTCTTTACGGAACTCCCGTGGATCAATTCGGCAACGCCGAAAACTGGCGCGGCAAGCTCGATGTCATGATTTTGTGCGGCGGATCGGCAACCGATCTGCCGGAGCAAGGGCCGCCCCTGGCATCCTTGTTTAATACGGTGGACAGCTTTGACAATCATAGGAAAATCCCTGACTATTTTGCCGAGATGGATCGGGCGGCCCGGGAAAACCGGCACCTTTCCTTGATCTCATGCGGTTGGGATCCCGGTTTGTTTTCCTTGTCAAGGGTACTTTTTTCCAGCATTCTGCCTCAGGGACTGGACTATACATTCTGGGGAAAGGGTATCAGCCAAGGGCATTCCGATGCAATACGCCGTATCCCGGGCGTGATAGACGCCAGACAATATACCATTCCCCTGGAAGAGGCCCTGGCCATCGCCCGATCCGATCATGTCCGACCGCTTTCCCCCCGTGAAAAACACCGACGGGAGTGCTTTGTCGTTGCCGAACCTGACGCCGATCTCACAGCAATCAAGGAAACCATCGTCAATATGCCCGGCTATTTTGCCGATTACGATACACAGGTCCATTTCATCAGCCAAGCCGAGCTTCATGAAAAACACAACCGACTGCCTCATGGCGGTTTTGTTATCCGTAATGCAAAAACATCGGAAAACACCGGTCAGGTTATGGAATTCTCCCTCAAGCTGGACAGCAACCCGGAATTTACCGCCGGTGTTCTGGCAGCTTATGCCCGCGCTGTTTTCCGTATGGCACAAAAAGGTCGCATCGGTGCCATTTCGGTCTTTGATATACCTTTGGGCGAATTGTCTCCGTTCAGCCCCGAGGAATTGCGCCGGGATTTTCTTTAAAACATCTGCTTATAAAATCAAGTAGGAGGCCGACCGAAACAGTCGACCGGTTCCGAAAAAACGCAATTTAGGATCAAGAATCTTGAAAAGCATCATGCTCGGCCAGAATTTCTTTGAGGATAGCCGTTTCTTCGTCGTTCAGGGAAATGCCTTTCCCCATTCTGTTGTGGTCGGGCGCCCAATCGCGGATATCCAGTTTGGCTTTGTTGTTGTTCCAACTGACCAGGTTGACCTCGCGACTCCAGCCATTACGGCTGGTACTAAGCTGGCCCAGTGATTTAATGATTTTGAACGTAAATTCCTTATCTGCCATATCCATGCTCCTTAACTGTCCTCTCCAATGGCGGAGGTGGTTTTTCGGTCTGAACTCCAGCATTATATCACAGGATTGGTTGAAAAGGCAGAAAAACCGATAAATACGGAATCTTCAAGAATTCAGGAGGCGTTCGGTTTCCAGAATGATCGCTGAGTACCATGACTCAAAAGCCACATCATTGACGTAGCGCTCCAGGAGTTTTTGCGGATCGGTATTTAAAGAATTGGCCGCCACATCCGCAAGATATTTTTGGCGGGCATCGGCCGCAGTCGAAGATAATGATTGTGCCAGATAATTGCGAATTGAATCACTGTTTTTAAAGGCGGCCGGATAGAACAAACGGCTGTCTTCCAATTGTGTCAAAAAGGTCTCCAGACATAGGGCGATCCCTGCCTGATCTGCCCGGCTCCGATCCAGATTCTCCAGGCTGTCTCGCATCAACTGGCTTTCCAGAGCCTTGTCTGTCACCGGAAGATACCCTGATGAAATAGTAAAAAGGACATTTTGTTCCGGCCGGGTCAGCCAGCCAAGAAAGATGGCGGCTGCTGTTTCATCCGGTGGGTTAGAGCGCACGATAGCCATACCGGCGCCTTGCTGCACACAGACCCGTTCCGCATCACGGAAGGTCGGATATTGATAAACTTGTAGCTCAATCGGCTCCGGACGACCGTCTTTTATCGCCTGAGCCGGAAGCCATGAACCAGAAGCCGTTGACACAGCCGCGGCAACCAGCCGGCCTTGAGCCAAATCTTCCGTGCGGTACGAGTCATATTGAGCAAACGACCCGGTAACGATGTTGACATAATAGAGATCCCACAATCTGCGCAAAGTCTCCCGGTTCAGGTCAAGGTGCCCTTTGCCTTTTTCGATCCCCATCAGGTTGGTTCCCAGCTGTCTGCTCCCGACCAGAAGAAAGTTTGCCAAAGAATCAAAACCAAACAGCGCCTCGCCTTTTGACCAGTGACGATACGCTTCGGCTGCCTGAGCCAGAAGCTCCCAGGTTGAAAGTGTTGCGGCCGTGTCGGCAAAGCGCGGATTGGCGGCGGCAAAATCCGACCAGAACGTCATATTGACGGCGATGGCCTCGCTGGACTTAGCCAATGGCAAGATATACAAGGCTTTTCCGTCAACAAATCGACCCTCATCCAGAAAAGACGGATTAAACTGATCAAGGTCATCCGGATCGAGAAAAAGAGTCAAATCAAGCAGGCGACCTTCTGTCGCCAATTCAAACGCAGTTCCCGGATAGGCGGCGAAAATGTCGGGCAGCATCTGAGTTCCGGACTTGGCGGCAACTCGAACGGCCGCCGTCAAATCCGCTACATTACCTTTGCTTTCCGCCCGCACCACAATACCTTGGCCCGCACCGACCCGCCGGTTAAACGTTTCAACCAACCGGTCAAAATTGGCTTGTTGTTCGCCATTATAATAATGCCAGCAATCAATCGTAACCGGATTGTCCCGATCCAATTTAGACGAGGCAATTTGCGCGCAAGGACCAAACCCTGTCAGGTTCACAGCAAGAAGAATGACCAAAACAAATTTCAAAAGTGTCTTCATCATTTCTTTTGACCTTTTGTAAAAATGCGCCGATTGAACAGCTCCGCTTAGACAGGTTGTTCTTGAACCTGCCAAATTTCGTCGGCATATTCCCGGATTGTCCGGTCGGAGCTGAATCGGCCGCTGGCCGTGATGTTAAGCCAGCATTTGCGAGCCCACGCTGATTTGTCCCGGTAATCGTGCATCATCCGATACCGGGTCTGGCGATATTCATCAAAATCGCCCAACACATAGTACGGGTCGGCCGGCTGCCAGTTGGAGCCATAAATAAGCGAGTTATATAAATCATGAAACATGCCCGACCCGCCGTCACCCAGCGTCCCATCAATCAAAGTGTCGACCAGGCGGCGCAAGCCGGGAATATTTTGATACTGCCACTGGGAATTATAATAAGCTTTGGTGGCCGGAAAATCTTCGATTTTACAACCAAATATATAGCAATTTTCAAATCCGGCGGCATCGGCGATCTCAACATTGGCACCGTCGCGGGTCCCGATGGTTAATGCCCCATTCAGCATAAATTTCATATTTCCGGTGCCGGACGCTTCCAGACCGACGGTTGAAATCTGCTCGGAAGCGTCTGCGGCCGGAAAGATTTTTTCGGCATGAGAGACATTGTAATTGTTGATATAGACAACCTTCATTCGCTGGTTTACGGCAGGATCGTTATTGACCAGACGGGCGATCTCGTTGATCAGCTTGATGATCCCCTTGGCCCGGAAATAACCCGGAGCGGCTTTGGCGCCGAAAATAAACGTGCAGGGCGGCAGATCGGTATCCGGGTGATCTTTGAGCAGAAAATACTGATCCAGAATAAAGAAGGCATTGAGCAGCTGCCGCTTATATTCGTGCAGCCGTTTGACCTGGATGTCAAAAAAGGAATCCGGATCAATCGTTATGCCCATCTTGTCCGCCACATGCTTCGCCAAGCGGATTTTGTTGTTCCGCTTGATATTCACCAACCGGCGTAAAACATTTTCGTCATCGGCCAAATGTTTGAGCTCGGAAAGCTTGCTTAAATCGCGGATCCAATCTTCGTTTCCCGACAACTCGGTCAACATCGACGCCAGCTCCGGATTACACAAACGCAGCCAACGTCTTGGTGTCACACCGTTGGTTTTGTTGTTGAATTTATCCGGCCAAATTCGGTAAAAGCCGGCCATCACGGTTCTTTTCAAAATATCGGTATGCATGGCGGCCACTCCGTTGACGGAAAAAGCAACATATGTGGCCAGCCAGGCCATACGGATTTTGTTTTCACCGATCGGCGCCAATTGGTCGATTTCATAGGGGCTCAAACCGGCCTGATTGGCTTCCTGGCGAAACTGGGCATCAATGCGTTTAATGATCTCCAACAACCACGGGAACAAAAACTGATAAATGGACAGATCCCACTTTTCCAACGCTTCGCCCAGGACGGTATGATTCGTATAGGCAAAAATACGGCGGGCAGCAGCAAAGGCATCTTCCCAAGACACCCCATACGATTCGGTCAGAATCCTGATCAGCTCCGGAATGGCAATTGCCGGATGGGTATCATTGATCTGGATGACGTGCAGGTCCGCCAGGCGGCTGAAATCTTGCCCATGATTTTTGATGTGACCGGCGATGATGCTTTGCAGTGAAGCACTGGTGAAAAAATATTGCTGGCGGACGCGAAGAACTTTGCCGTCGTAGGTTGTGTCGTTAGGATAAAGAACACGGGTGATATCTTCAACGCGATTACGGATGGCATTGGCTTCATCAAAGCGCTGATTGTTAAAAAGGTTAAAATCAAAGGCTTCCACCGGTTGTGCGCGCCACAGACGGATCTTGTTGATGTTGGCTGTTCCATAACCGGTGACCGGTAAATCATAGGGTACAGCATAAACATCCAGATCTTGAAAATGAACACGAACGCGTTCTTCCTCCCGCCTGATCAAGAAAGGATAACCTTCTTCCATCCAGGCATCGGGTTGTTCAACTTGAAAACCATTATCAAAGGTTTGACGAAACAGGCCGAAACGGTATAGGAGACCGTAGCCGGTCACAGGGAGATTAAGCGTGGCGCAGGAGTCCAGAAAACAGGAGGCCAGCCGGCCCAGGCCGCCGTTGCCGAGAGCGGGGTCGGTCTCCTCTTCCTCCAATTCACTCAGATCAAAACCCAATTCTTCGACAGCTTGTTTCATCTGATCATAAAGGTCCAGATTAATCAAATTATTAAGCAAAGACCGCCCCTGCAAGAATTCGGCGGAAAAATAGTGAGCCTGTCGGCCGGCCTGATGCCGATCGGCTGTTGCGGCCCAATTGTCGGCCAGAAGCTGCATAATCGTTCTGGAAACCGCCGTCCAAAACTCATACGGTGTTGCTTTTTCCGGGGTCCGGGCGGCCTCGGCTTTCAGATGAATCAGTATTTGTTCGCGTATTTGCTTCGATGTCATTCAAATGCCTCTCGTTTTCCGATCCACATCAAATACGGATCTAAAAAGTTTATTTAACCTCAATGATTATACTTAATCCGGGATCGAAGGTCAATTTTCAGGACCAACCTGCAGATCGATCTGGTCTTTTCCCTCACTTGTGCGTTAGAATATGAACAACACGACAGGAGGATCTAAAATGCCCGAATGGTTTGTCATTATTATGATTGCCGGCGGCCTGCTCTTTGGTGCCGCCGGATGGTTCTTTTTCCGCAAAATGCCCACGACCTGGCTGTTGGATTATTCGGAAACCGAAATCTCCCAGGCCTTGCTTGAACAGCAACAACTAGCGATCTGGCCGGATCTGGTTTTGTTGATGGTTTCCGACGCTGTGATTTTTGCGCTGGGCTGGTATTTCGTAGGGCCGGGTTTACACCTGGCTGCCGTACTGTTGGCCGCCCAGTCGCTTTTGCTGATCATTGTCGCAGATCTAAAGACCCGCATCATCCCTGATCAGTTTACCTTAGCCTTGCTTCCATGCGCGGTTTTGCTCTGGGCGGCCGATGCCCTGACCGACGAAGCGGCCTGGCTGCCGGGTCTTCTTTACAGGTTT
>JAAYPL010000132.1 GCA_012519875.1 Clostridiaceae bacterium
AGCGGCAACAGGCCGCCCATTTCCTGCCATCGGTCCAAAATGCTTCCTTGCCGGCGGTTAAGAAAAAACTCCGTAACCTCTATTTTGTCTGCCGGCAGGTTGATGAGAGGGAGTTGAAAATGTACATTTTGCGCTCCGGCAAAGGGTGTGTAACGATTGGCCGTCGTCAGATCAAACAGCTCACCTTCCGCAAACAGATCCGAGTAGTGTTCATAATTCCAGCTCAGAATCTGAATTTTTGCCCGATCACGGGTAACGACATGATTTTCACCTTTGATCAGCACTTCCCCTCCAAGCCGGGCGGCAAATTGATAAGCATAAAACGCCGGTTTCCGCAGCCCGTTGCAGGTGTACATTCCCATCCCGCCGTGAAACACACTGTCAGGGAGCTGGCTTTCGCCGATCAAATCCGTCAAAGACCAATAGCCGAAGCTGTCCAGCTCATGCTCATGCAACATCATGTTTCGGATCAAATAAACCGAAATAAAGCACGTATCATTGATCGGATTGCGATGGCTGACCGTCAGGTTCCATTCGGTTAAATAAATTGGCAGATCTGTCAGCCGCAATGTATGCCGCAGATCATGAACAGATCCGATGAATTCGGCAAAATGATCCGGGTCCTTGTGCAGTACACTGGCTCGTGTCAAGGCAGCGGATCCTGTAAGATCCGAATGATCACCGGTAAAATCGTTGGCATAATAATGGATGTTAAGAAAATCCGGCCGACAGTGATGATCCTTCGTCCAGATCAGAAATGACCGCATCCACTCCCGCGTCGAATCATCAATCGGCAAGCAAGACGGTGAGCCAACCACCAGGGCCGGGTCTATGCTTTTCAAACAACGCCAGCTGTTCAAATACAGCTGACGGAATTTATCTTCGTCGCCCAGCGCGAACATCTCGGCAGATATGTCCGGCTCATTCCAGATCGAAAACAACCATTGATGAACCTCTCGGGATCCGTAACGGCTGATCAAATGCCGGACGGTTTCCTCCACCAGCTGATTCCATTCGCGAATGTCCGCCGGTCCGCTGGTGATAAACCGATCGCAAAAAATTCGTTTGTCGGGATCCTCCGCCAGGCAGGCCGGCATGAATGAGAGTTGTACCAGTGGTTTTAAACCGATTTTGAGCAGAAAATCAAAAATTTTGTCCAGTAAAACAAAACTGAACCGAAGCACGCCGTCCTGTCGGCTGCAGACCATCATTTCATCACTGAACAGGCCGTGGAATTTAATATATTCAAAGCCGATTTCCTGTTGCAGATCGGTCAGCATGGCTTGGACTTCGCCGTACAGCAATTCTTTAGCACTGCCGACGCCGATAAATTTTCGTAAGGAACCGCCGAAGGGTTGCCCCGCGGCGGATGTATCGACCGATGGGCATATTATTTGTCGGATGTTCTTTGGCCGCCGGCCCCTTTGAACCGGTTCGGAAGGTAGATAGGAAGCCAGTTTGTTCAGATAATTACTTGGCTCCAAAGCGAGATAATTAATCTTCTTGTCATGCATCAGGCCGGATCCATTCTGATGTTGCCTTTTCCTAAAAGCAGCCGGTGTTTCCCCCACATACTTTTTAAAGGCACGAATAAAAGAATGTGCTTCGGAATACCCATTGCGCCGGGCAATGTCATCGATGGAATCGGTTGTTTCGATCAAGTCTTCACAGGCATGATCCAGCCGGATGTTGGTATAATAGGCATGAAAGTTAATGCCCATGCTTTTTTCAAAAAGCGTCGAAAAGTACGGCGCGGAAAGGCCGATCGATTCCGCCACCTGATTCAACGTCAAATTATCCCGGTAATTTTCGTTGATATAGGCGATCACCTGTTTTAATCGATCAAGCTTGCGGGTATTAATCGCCAAAATTTCAGATTGCGGTGCGGCAAAGTGTTCAAGCAGAACGGCAAACAACTCGTAGGCAAACGCCATGTTTTGATAATCGGAAAAAGGTGTACGTCCGGTGCCGTGTTTGACCATTTTGGCCAGCATGGCCTTGACCTCCCGGTATCCGGCCGGATTTTCAAAGGCTTGGCTGTTACAGGAAAAATAAGTATTACCGGGGGCTTCAGGATTCAAAAAAAGTCGTTCTCCTTTGATTTGGACAGCCAACAAGACAGCGTCTTTCGAACGAAGCGCATGCATCGAATTGGCATTGATCAAAATGAGATCGTCGGTTTGCAGATGCCAGCTGTCATAGTCGACCACAAGCTCAACCTCGCCCTCAAGAACCAGGAGAAGCTCAAGGCTGCGGTGCCAGTGGCGGGATACGTCGCCCAGCTTGTGAATGAAAAACTTGACCGGCACCTCTGA
>JAAYPL010000133.1 GCA_012519875.1 Clostridiaceae bacterium
TGACATACATGGAGACAAACAGAGCCATATCGGGAATCCTTGAGGATATGCCCTCAAGGGTTGAAATTGTCTTGTTCGCCTTTATAAGCAAAGAGACAATGTCATTGTTCATTTCCACCTCAGGCTTGGGCGGCAGGGGATTTGGTATAAAGGATTTGTACTCCGCCTCTCCGGAAAGGTTCGTTCTGTATGAGCCTGCTCGATTATTCATATCCACGTCTCCACTCTAATTGAAATAACAACCACATTATAGACGGCTTATTTCAATTTGTCAATTAAACTTGAAATATAACGCCTGCGCCACTCGCTTTATTTCAAATGGTTCCATAGCAGGGGCAGGGATGCTTCCTTTTGAACGATCGCTATCCTTTTTTCTCTTTTTCACGTTCTTTATCTGAACTTACATAACACATTTCAAAACGCCGGAAAAAGGCGCGATTTCAAGCATGAAAAAGTCCGAGAACACCTGGTATTACAGCGTTCTCGGACAAATTGTGGTGGAGGCGAGGGGAGTCGAACCCCTGTCCGAAATCCTATCCTTCAGAGCATCTCCGGGTGCAGTCCGTATTTAGAGTATTCCCCTCGCGTCGCGCCTACGGACAGGCATTGACGGTCCGGTAGCCTGTTGTTCAGAACGGGGGCCAGGCAATCCCCGCTCTGTTTACCCGTTTAACCTGCCGCCGGGTAAGGTCTGCTATCTGACGTCAGAACCCCATCCAGCAGATCGGATGGACTGACGGTAGCTTAATTACGCAGCTACGAGTGCCGGTTTATTGGCAATTAATTGTTTCCTCGTTTTTTCAAGAGGCCAACGAGGATCCTCTACCCGCTTCCCTGATCTCAACGACCCCGTCGAAACCAGTACGCCCCCATTTGGGAAAGCCGGTCGATCCGACCGGAAGTTCCGATACCTAACAGATTGTACCGTATTTTGTCCGGTTATTCAATTTAGTTTTGCTCGATCGGTTGCTTGACGCTCAGATCTCACTGCGCCGGTATTCAATGACCCGGCCGAAAACCTCGACATTGTCCGGGGTTTTTGCACCTTCCGGCAACGCCACTTCTGTGGAGTCAAAAGCCCGGTTTTCGGTCTTGAGAATCCAGCGGCCGGGTTCCTGGACGATCCGGCGCACCATGGGTTGGTTGTTTTTATATTGGACCAGATAAGCACCGTCTGCGACAATGGGCATACCGGTTCTGACAATCAGGACGTCGCCAATGCGATAGCGCGGCGACATGCTGTTATCGATGACGTCGTAACTGTAGTTGGCCGGACCTTCCGAATCTCCTTGCTCCTCGGCCGCCTCACCGTCATCATCCGGAGCGGCCTGCTTCCGGGCCGCCTTCTTTTCCTCGATCATCGCCAAAACCGATGGATAATCCAGATCGGTCTTGCCCATCAGATAATCAACACTGATCCCGATAATCTGTGCAATGCAGAATATCGTGCTGGCATTGGGCTCGTGGATCCCGTTTTCATACTTTGAAATGGTTCCCTTGTTTGCATGAGTACCGTATTCCTTATTTAAAGCATCCGACAACTGTTGTAAAGTCATGCCCGCGGCTTTCCTGACCCGGCGCAGACGCTTGCCAAGCTCATTGCTTTCCGTGTAATTATACCGAAGCATCCGCTCACCTCCCGAAGTTATTAAGATAAATAAAACTTAGATAACCCATACTGCAAAATCGATTTGAAATTCGGACACCAGTTGCGGCACAATCGACTATTCCATCATGTCAATATTTTATCATGTTTATTCCGGATCGCATAGTCGATTTTCATGTTTTCTGTAAATTCTTTCCAATTTTCATATTTCTTCGTCTTGCTGTTTATTAAAGCAGTTTTTTAAAAATATTGAGGATCATACATGGTTATAACCGTTTTTGCCCGGCTCACGACAGCGATCTCAACATGCCGCTATTGCGCAATCCAAAACAGCATCTCCAGGCAATCGACAAACTTTGCATCGCCGATCAAGCCGATCCAAGCATCAATTTATCGATAGCTGTGACCCTGCACTCTAATTATCGGAGTAATATCTTGAGCCAAACCGGCAAAGAAAAAACGATTTTACCCAGCAAAACACCCAGAAGAACAAAGAATAAAAAGAAGAAAAGCGGTTCAAGAAAACGACGAAAGCGGTTGGCAGAGCCCACGTCTGCTCCGCCAACATTACGATGACGCCTTTTCCCGCCGGGCAATGGAGCGGCAACAGCCAACGGTTCCTGAATACGAATGCCAATCAACGCCAAGTTGTCGCAGCCGCCGCGATGCAGAGCCTGAGTGCGCAGATTACGTATCTGTTGAATGAAAGCGCTGGGATCGGCAAGCAAATCACCGATCAGATCATCATCGACCATCTTGCTTAGTCCGTCGGTAGCCAAAAGGAAGACATCGCCGCGCCGCAATTCGGTTTGAGTCATGCTAAATTCATCGGGAGACAGTTCCTCGCCGAACAAACCGCGAAAGCGCCGAAGCCGCTCCCAATCCGGCAGGGCGTTATCATGCGGTTTTGTCAGTGGCCGGAGAGTCCCGTCACGAAACAGCCAAATGCGGCTGTTGCCCAAACTCAAGGTATAAGCAACATCGCGATCGATGGCCAGCAAAGACAACGTTGTTCCGACCGGCAGACCTTCGTAGGGAACCAGAAGTTGGCAGATCGAACGATTGCCTGATTCCACGATTTCTTTGGCGAAAACCGGAAAGTCCAGCCGCAATCCCGGCCGTTGACGGCATTTCTGGTCATCAACAATTCTGAGAACGGTCAGGGCAGCTTCATCACCGATACCCGGTCCGCCACGGCCATCGGCTATCGCATAAATCTGCAGATCCTCCGCATTGACAACCGCATGCTCGTAATCGGCACGATGCGCTGCCGGAGCAACGGTGTCGATCAGGTAGAGATTATCCTCATTGTGCATTCTGGCCAATCCTTTGTGCAGGATGGCCAGCGCAATGGTTTTAGCCATTTTTCGCCCCCTTAATCGCGGAAACCGTCACCGTAAATGAATGCGTGCAGAGCCGGAATCTGGCGATCGTAATCAACGATCATCATCCATGGATCCGGATTGATCCGAAAAAGGCCGTCTTCCGGTATACTGTATTGTAAAACATCGTCCGCCAGCGGCAGAGCACTGATCCCCAAACGAATCAGATCAACATTGGTCATATTCGTCTCGAAGGCCGCCAGGCCATCGCCGGCCATGGCCACCAAGCTGGAAACGCTGGCGTTGGTATATTGGTCAATCAGCCTCATCATCACGGTTCGTTGCCGGTCGGTTCCGGCATACTCCGAATCGAATTGGCGAATCCGGGCCCACGCTATGGCCTGCCAGCCATCCAGCCGTTGCCGGCCGGGTTGGTCGATCATCGAACTTTCATGATCGGTCAATCGATTCATATCCCGAATATTGGCATTAAGAGGGTCTATTTCTTCCGACCGAATGTCCACCTCAACGCCACCCAGAGCATCGATCAGACCGGCGGCGCTCCCAAAATCAAACATGGCAAAGCGCTGAATATCCAAAGAAAATGTTTCGTTGATGGTATTAAGCAAAAGGCCGATACCGCCCAGGGCATATGCGTCATTCAGGCGACTCGGCTGACTGCGGCCATCGATATTGACACTGGTATCCCGCAGGAGCGAGGTCAGTTTGATGGCAAGATGCTTTTTGTCAATGGTCAGTATGACCATGGTATCTGCGCGACCGGCAATATGATTCGGGCTACGCGCATCTATGCCGAAAACCAATACATTTTCGATGTCCGGGTCTCGCTGTTCCACCTTGCGAATCGGAAAGTCCTCATGAACAAAAACCCTTGTACGGCCGCTCTGTTCCCAAGGAACAGCATCCCCGCTTTCTTCATCGAGCCGAACAGCATCCAACGAAACAGTTGACAAGGAGTCCACAACGGCCACCCGCCTGTGCAGAGGCTGACCGAGCAAAAGAAAGAGATACAGGAGAAAGCCAACGGCCAAGCCGACCAATGCCAGAAAAAGATGCAACACAACCTGACCGGCGCCGCTTTCCCTCGACATTCTGGTTTTGGGAGCATGAGAACGCTTTCGTATTTGATCGCGTCTGGACATGGACCGCAACTTCAACTCCATCTGTGCAAAAACTATCCCCTTCGCAAGGGACAAGGCCGAGTATAGCACAGAAACAGACAAAGCAAAAGAAAGTCCGAAGCCGCCAAAACAAAACAAGAGCCTCCGCCGTCACCGGCGGTCGGCCCTTGTCGTTATTCTTGGCCTGACAAGAGAATCGGCAGCAGGTCAGTCGTTGCGCGTGCCGCACTGGCCGCAGAATTTCATGCCTTCTTCCAGCATTGCTCCACAATTGCTGCAAGCACGGCCACCGGCAGCCTGGGCAGCGGCCGCCTGTTCGGCTCTTTGCTTTTCGGCCTTGGCCCGTTCGGCTTCGGCTTCGGCCCTGGCCCGCTCGGCTTCGACTTCGGCCTTGTATCGCTCAGCCTCGGCTTTGATCTCAGCTATTTTGTTTTCCAAATCGAGAATGGTCTGGTTGCGAGCGGCGATCGACGCCAGATCCTCATTCAGAGCCTCCGGTAATTGTTCGCCGGCGGCATACAGCTCATAAACCTTGATGCCAATGGCTTTTTGGCTTTCAATGATGGCTGCCTTTTCCGTGTTGATTGAGGAATTAAGCTTGGAAATCTCAATCAATTCCGCGGTTTTTTTCGATGCATCCTGAGCCGCATTGGTTATTCTGTTCCCTAAATCCTTAAAAAATGACATATTATCAACCTCCCATATTGTGATTGGAAAATACACCTCACGTATATCGTACATATATCATAGCAGAAATCAGAGAAAATAGACAGAACAACCGAACATGTTTTTTCATGTCAACTCTCCCGACCAGCAACTGAAAAAGAAAAACTGACAGGGATTGGCCGGACTGGTAGAATAAGTTCAGAACTTCACATTAACCTTGACCGGAGGGTAAATCATGATAAACAAACCCATTCGTCAGCAATCGGCGCTGCTGCTCACCGTGATGTTTTTACTGATCGGCCTCATCCCGTTATCCGGATGCCAAAGCCCATCGGAAACAACCGATGCCGGTACGACAGGCCGGCCGACCACAACAGCCGGGCCAGTCACAACCGCCGAGGCAACCACAACACCGGAACCCACGGAGCCGACCACGCTCCCGACCACAACAGCCGGGCCCGACCCGATCCGGGTCAATCCTCTGACCGGACTTGCCCTTGATCGTCAGGAGTCCGTCGATCAGCGGCCTATCGCCCTGATGATCAATAATCACCGCAAGGCCGTGCCGCAAATCGGCATCGGCCGGGCCGATCTGCTCTTTGAAATGCTGGTTGAAGGCGGCATCACCCGTCAGATGGCGGTTTTTGCCGATGTTCTGGCCATACCGGAAATCGGTTCGATCCGCAGCGCCCGCCATGATTATATCGAACTGTCCGCCGGCCTTGATGCCATCCTGGTCCATGTCGGGGGTTCCAAGTTGGCCTCTGAGCAATTCAGGAAACAAAAAATCGAACACATCGACCTGCACGTCTTTGAGAAAGCTTACTGGCGCGACCCGGACTGGAAAAGCAATCGCGGCTATGAACACAGCGTCAAGACAACCGGCGAGCGACTGGCAGATGCCTTGACCCCAAACCGGTTCCGAACCGAGCTTCGTGATGACCAGGGGACGGCTTTTCAATTCCGGCCGACCGACGGTTTCCAGCCGGCCGGCACAACCCCCGCCACCTCTGTTCGCGTCCCTTACTCCGACTATGCCGTTGCCACTTTCGCTTACGACCCGGTTAATCAGGTCTACAGCAAAGGGCAATTCGGTCGTGACCAGATCGACCTGGCCAATGACCAACCTCTCCGATTCACCAATATTTTCCTGATTGTAACCCGGGTGGTTGTACTCCCCGGCAGTGTGCTCAAAGACGCCGATCTCGAATCCGGAAAAGGCTACTACATCAGTGGCGGCACCCGCCAAGCCATCAGCTGGCGCAAGGGGCAAACCCGTGACAAACTCATTTTTTATGATGAGCAAGGCAACGAACTTTTGGTCAACGTCGGCAAAAGCTATATCGGCATCGTACCAACCTACGCTAAAATTACCTTTGGCGATTGAAACCCGAATCCTGCTCGGGTGCGGAACAAAACTAATCCGGCCGACGACTCCGATCTTTCAGCCGCCTTTCGATTTCCCGGTCGGCCTGTTTTTTGGCCAGGCTTTCACGTTTATCATAGTTTTTCTTGCCTCGAGCCAGGCTGATCTCAACCTTGACCCGGCCACGCTTAAAATATAATTTAGTCGGGATCAAGGTCAGCCCTTCCTGGCGAACAATGCCGAACAAGCGTAAAATTTCACGCTTGTGCATCAGCAGGCGCCGCTGCCGCATCGGATCATGATTGTAACGGTTACCCTGCTCGTACGGGCTGATATGCATATTATATAACCAGAGTTCGCCCCCACTGATCGCAGCGTAGCTGTCATTCAGGTTGACCTTGCCCTGGCGAATCGACTTGACCTCGGTTCCGAAAAGCTCAATTCCGGCTTCCATCCGTTCTTCTATATAATAATCGTGATAGGCCTTGCGATTTTCGGCTATGAGCTTATTGCCCTTTTCGGTCGCCATCAGAAACCTCCGCTGAATTTTGTTTATACATTACTTATACACACTTTCCACAAGGTTATCCACAACATTACGGGCCGTTAATCGGATTTTTTCCTTGATTTGACGGGATTAAGCTTGTTTTTTCTCTTGTTTTCCACATTTTGCACATAATGCATATTTTCGTCGATCGTTGAATAGACACCTTAAATGATGGCGGTTTGCGGCCATCAAATTGATTCATCCCGGGACTCGGAATCCGCATATCGGCCGCTTGGCAATTCCAAGGACGCCATGGCATTGAGGGATAACTCATCACGACGTCCGGCCTTGTAGGCATAATAACCGGCCGAGGCAATCATCGCAGCATTGTCGGTGCACAGCCAAAGGGGCGGATAGGTCAACACAACGCCGGCAGCGGCAGCCCGGTCGGCCATGCAACGGCGCAGGCAGCTGTTTGCCGCCACACCGCCGGCCAGTGTCAAGCGTTTGAGACCGGTCTGCTCCAAGGCCTGAAACGTGTGATCGACCAGAACATCAACGATGGCCTGCTGATAAGTCGCGGCAAAATCCTGCAGACTGATCACGTCCCACACTTCCCGACCG
Source organism: Clostridiaceae bacterium (assembly GCA_012519875.1). Taxonomy (GTDB): domain Bacteria; phylum Bacillota; class Clostridia; order Saccharofermentanales; family UBA5734; genus UBA8949. The sequence goes on from JAAYPL010000133.1 coordinate 7,214, forward strand.
GCCTTGCAGGCCTGCTGCCGGAAACGATTAAACCGGTTGAGTGCGGCGGTTTTAAGTCCGCTGAAGGAAAAATCCGGACTGTCGGCAAAATGGGTGCGGGGCAAAGCAAAGGCGTCGGTTCGGCCGCCTTCGGCCGCACGATCGATCAACGGCCCCCCGGGATAGCCCAGGCCGATGGCCCGTGCGATTTTGTCAAAGGCTTCGCCGGCGGCATCATCCCGGGTGCGAGCCAGGATGGTGTTGTGCCCGTAATCCTCCACCGACACCAGATGACTGTGAGCGCCGGAAACAACCAAACAAAGGAAAGGAGGCTGCAGGTCAGGATCGGCCAAATAGTTTGCCGCCATATGGCCTTCAATGTGATGGACACCGATCAAGGGTTTGCCGGCGGCCCATGCCAATCCCTTGGCCGCCGAAAGGCCGACCAACAAGGCACCAACCAGACCGGGGCCGTAGGTGACGGCGATCGCCGAAAGATCAGCCGGAGTTTTCCCGGCTTCCTCCAACGCCCGGTCGACGACCGGCAAAATGGCCTCCACATGCATGCGCGAGGCGATTTCCGGCACAACTCCGCCATAGGCACTGTGCAGGTCGGCTTGACTGGCGATGACCGAAGACAGGACCACCCGTCCGTCGGCCACAACAGCGGCGGCGGTCTCGTCACAGGAAGATTCGATGCCCAGGATCAGATCGGACGTCATAACAGCTGCTCCCTCTCAAAGTTCACACAAAAATAAAATGTGTCAGGTTCTGGTCGATCAGCACAAGAACACCGAGGATCGCCACATAAATCGCGCAGTAGAGAAATCCCCGCCGATTGAGCTTGCGCAGCATGAATTCCATCACCAGATAACCCGATATCGCCGCAGCCAGCACACCGGCAATGACATTGCCGATACCCAGATCCAGCAGTGCGGCGCCTCCACCCTTGATCAGCTTAAACAAATCCAGCAAAAAACCGCCAAGAATGACCGGAATAGCCATCAAAAAAGAAAAGCGAATGGCTTTTTCCCGTTGGATGCCGCTGAGCATCAGCGCGGTAATGGTCGTACCGGATCGCGAAATGCCCGGTACAATCGCCACAGCCTGGCCGATGCCGCCGATCAGGGCCTCAGGGTAGCCGATCTCGCGATCCGGATCGCTTTTACGGCGCCAAAGCAAGGAAATACAAAGAATAACCGCCGTGGCCAGGAAGGAATATCCCAACATACCGCCGCCGAAAAGCCGATCGATCCAATCGCCCAGCAAGAGAGCCGCCAAAACCGCCGGAACCGTGGCCACAAGCAGCAGCCATGTTTTTTTAGCAAAAATATCTCGTAAAATGGCGCCGATTTCCCGCCGCATGACCGCAAAAACCGAAATCAGGGTGCCGACGTGCAGCAAGGTGGCCAGTGAAAGCATTGCCGCCTCGTCAATCGCAAAGATCCGTCCAAAAAGGGTCAGGTGCCCCGAGCTGCTGACCGGCAGAAACTCGGTAACACCCTGAATTAAACCCAAAAGAAGCGCTTCGATAAAACTCATATTGGTTATCCTCCGACTATTGTTCTCAATTCTACCACAACAGGCACCCTCGCGTGCTATAATTTAAGATTGATGAAACAATAACGAGGAGCACAGCATGCCCATTAAATCCAGCATCAGCCATGTGCGTACCAAGCGACGATTGCCGGGGCGCATCCGCCTGATTGCCGCCCTTCTCTCGGTCATTGCCCTGATCATGATTCTGGTTGCGGTTCTTGCCTTTACCCGGGCCAATCAGCTGATGCGTCGTCCGGCCGAGCCGCTGGAGACATTCAGCAGCAACATTCTGCCGTCCTTTACGCCGGTCAGCTTCCCGTCCCTTGACAACCAAACCCGGCTCTACGGCTGGTTTTTTACGCCGAAAGATCCACCGGTCAGCACCATCATTCTGGTTCATGATCAAGGGCGCAATCGCCTGCAATTCGGTCTGGACAGCGCCGAGCTTTATCGTTTCCTGCTGGATCGCGGTTTTTGTGTAATGGCCTTCGACTTGCGGCGCAGCGGGGAATCCGACGGGGAACTGGCCGGCTTCGGCTATGCCGAATGGGCCGATGTGCTGGCAGCCATCCGCTATGTACGACAAAACGCGGCAACGCGAGACGTGCTGCTCTTCGGCTTTGGCACCGGTACAGCGGCATCGCTCTTGGCTTTGGAGCAGCTTCCGCCGCCGGGCACTCTACGCGCGGCGGCAAACGGACAACCGGCGGCCGGGAAAAACCTGGAGACCTATCCGGAAGACATCCGTAAATTGGATTTCGATCAAAGTTACATCCGCGGACTCTTGTTGGATACGCCTTGCAGCTCCGCGGATGAATACATCCGGGCCCATGTTCGCGAAAGCCGCCAATGGGGCAGTCAATTGCTGCAACATGTCATTCCCCTTGCGATCCGCATCGCTTCGGGTCATGTGAACAACGGAAGCACCGGACTGATCACGGCTTTGACCCGAAGCCAGATTCCGGTTTTCCTGGCTTATAGCAGGGAAACCACCCGTGTCAGTCCTGAATCGGTCGCCCGGATCGTGGACGAGCGTCTGCGCCTGCAAGCCGACACCACCACGGTCTTCGCCACTGCCGAGCCGGGCTACGTCAACGGTTTTTCCGCTGATCGGGAAAACTATCTGAAGGCGCTGGAAGAATATTTGGAGCCGATCGCAAGCGCCCGATAGGCTCCCCCCTTTGATTCATTCAGAATTTTTTGGTCCGGAAGATCGAAATGATCAGCGCAACAATGATCACAGCCGCGACAACGAGCGATGCCCGCAGGATAATCGCGTTGAGGCGCAACAATGACGGTTCATTGCCGGCCGCCAGACCGGAACCGACAATAATGCCGGCGACGATCAGGCTGACCGCCAAAAGGACGATGCTGAAGGACAATCGGTTGGATATGCGGTCAAAGTGCTTTTGCACCTTGTCAATATCTTTGAGATCAAATCGGATATCGTAATCATCTTCCTCCAGCTTTTGGAGAAAACCCAAAAGAATAGGGGGCGCTTGCTGCAGCAGGGCTTTCATGTCGCCGGCGCCGCGTTGCAGGTCATTGCCCAGCTCCTCCAGGGAAAAACCGCGACGAACCAAACGGGCGGCCAAGGGCTGCATAATGACCAAAAGATTGACATCCGGATCCAGTTTCTCCGTGATGCCTTGCAACGTGATCAAAACCTTGGCAATCAAGGTCATTTCCCCCGGGATCCGGATCTTGTGACGATAGGCCAGCTGAAAAATTTCAGCGATCAGCGGACCGAGTTGGATTTCGGAAATCGGGATGGACAAATACGCGTCAAGCAGATGGTCGATCTCTCTTTCGAACTTTCGTAAACTGACCCGCCTCTTCAAAGTATCCAGATCAACGATGGCCTCGGTCACCCGATAGCTGTTTTTACCGGCGATGCCGATAAAGAGATTGGACAACACCTTTTTCTTTTTTTCACTGAGCTCGCCCACCATCCCCAAATCCAGGAAGAAAATCCGGCCGTCCTCCCCCACCAGCAGGTTGCCCGGATGAGGGTCGGCATGAAAAAATCCATCCTCAAGAACCTGAAAAACAATATCCTGGCATAAACGGATCGCCAACTCGGATCGGTCGATACCGGCCTTTTCCAGTTCATCAATCTGGTTGATGCGGATGCCGACGACGCAGTCCATGGTCAAAACCCGGTCGGTGGTGTAGATCCAGCGAATAACCGGTACGGAAACCCCCTGTGCCTGATCCTTCGACGGACGCGCGCTGAAATTGCGCCGGAAACGATCGGCGTTGGCACCCTCTTTGCGAAAGTCCAGCTCATTCATGAGTGTCCGTTCGAGCTGGGCCATCATGCCGGAAAAATCGTAGAGATCCCCATAGGAGGTGCGGTTGACGACAAATCCGACCAGATCCTTGAGGATGCTCAAATCGGTTTCAATGCCGGCTTTGATGCCCGGGCGCTGAACCTTGACCACAACGGTCCGGCCGGTCGGCAGACCGGCGCGATGGACCTGAGACAAAGAAGCCGCGGCGATCGGTTCCGGATCGATCCAGGCAAAAACATCTTCCATCGGCTGGCCGAATTCGCTTTCGATGACCTGACGCACGTCGGCAAAGGGAAAAGGATTGGCAGAATCCTGCAATTTTTCCAATTCACCGGCGATTTCCGGCGAAAAAATATCGGGACGAGTACTGAGAATCTGGCCGATCTTGACAAAAGTCGGTCCCAATTGCTCACAGGACAAACGCAGCCGCTCTCCCACCGACAGCCGGGCGTTGGCGGCGGCTTCGACGCTTCCCGGATCCAGCTTGCGGTGACGTAAGTGCAAATAGCCGAAAATGCCCAGTTGCTCCAAAAGCAAGCCGAAGCCGTTGCTGACCAGAACACCGATGATCTGTCGGTAGCGCCGCCAATGAAGACGTCGATTGCCTCTCATGGTGTCCTCACCCTTTCATCGCCGATCGAAACCGACGGAAAACACAGCTTTTAATCGGCATTTTCGGGATTGTCCGTGTCGGCGGATGCCGAGCCCAAACCGGCCTCGCGCAGAGCGGCGGCGATCTGTTCCCGGACATCCTGCTTCCGGACCAGATCCATTTTGTCCAGAACCGCGGCGACCTCATCCTGAATCAGTTTTTTCAATTCAACCCGCTGATCTTCGCCCTTTTTGAGCATGTCGGCCGCCAATTGCCGGGCATCTTTTCCGGCGATCTCGCCTTTTTGGACCATCTCCTCCACCAGGGCCTCGATTTTTTCACGGGACCAAGCGGCGATGCCCAAACCGAAATTCATGGTTTTTTCAATAAAATCTTTAATTTCACTCATGATGAATCCCTCCCGATTTACCTTGAATCAACAAAAAGCCACCGGCAGGTCCGGTCAATCTGATTATAGCACAGCGGCGTCCGATGCTTACATCCCGTTGCGGGTAGTTTTTAATTGTTCGGCAATAAAATCCCGGGAATAGAGCAAATTAACCGCATCCAGCGAAAGACTGACCACATTGTGCCGATCGCCCGTCAGCATCACATCACGTGCCGTCCTTACAGGCATGGGCGGGTTGCTCAGCGACATGTCCGGTGATTTGTTGTCCAGAAGAAGCCGGAAAGCAGGCAGATCATAGTAATACAGCTGAAATTCGTCCTCCGAGCTATCTGCCAGCACAAAGTGATCAAAGACCAAAACCAGGGTTTGATCGTCCCAACGCAGGACTTCGCGGATCTTGCAATGGTCGCACTGCCGATAAAAGAAAACCTTGCGCGGCTGGTCGGCAACGTGGCTCCGGAGTCTGTCAACCATGGTCCAATGATGGAAACGCGCTGTAACCTCCTGGTCTAAATAATCCCAGAATCCGGGTTCGGCCGCATGGTCCGGCACAGGGGCAAACTGCTGCCGGTACGGTCGCGGCGGCCCGAACATTTCCAGCAAAGCCTGATTCACAGGCCGCCAAATCTCCTCCAGCCGATCCTGTGCAAAATAGCCGCCGACCAATTCAATCTGGATGGCCGGTTGGTTGATGCGTACAGCGTGGACAAAGCTCTTGCTGTTTTGAGCCAGACCCTGTTGCGAACAGTGTTTAAAATAATGCGCCAACAAAGCCGCGGCAAAGGGGCTTTCCGGCAGGATGTTCATTTCGATCAGGTAGGCGGCCAGCAAAACATCCTGGTCGTCCGCAAGGTCGGCGCCCCATCTCTCCGGCAGGGTATCGTCAATGGCCGGTAAATCAGCAACCCGGGCAATCCCGCGCAGATAAGGGGGATCGCCTGCTTTCTCCGCCGGGGTGTCGATCATCGTTTCCAGCAGCCGGTTCATCCGATCATTGGGAAAATGATGTTGAAAAAAGGCCCAGCCGATTTCGGCAAGGGAGGGTGTCAAACGTTTGCGCAGGATATGCAAAAGCCGTGGCACCAGCTCCCGGCTTTCTTCTCCGGAAGCCATCAGCAGGGCGCCAAACAAATCATTGAGGCGGTTTCTCGGCAACAATACCGTGAAGGATTCCAGTTGATCCCGGTCATCACAGGCAGCCACATCGCGCAAAAGATCCAGGGCGGCCTGCTGATCAAAGTTGCTGGACAACTCCTCGGGGAGGGCCACCTGACGGCTGATCTGCCGACTGATATGATGGAGCCGGGTATCCGGCACTTGCAGCATGGCTGTCCTCACCTCAAAAACAAATTACATTTTGACAGGAGTGTCACCTTTGCCGACCTGGCGAATGGCATCGGGCAAGGCCTCGACGGCATCCCCCAACTCTGCCGAAGAACGGGCAAGACGTTTGACCACATCGGAGATTTCATGATCAAATTGGCTAAGAACCTCCGACAGCTGCCGGCGGATGCCGCTGTCAAAGTCCTCGATCGCCGACCGCAGAACACTGTTCAAGGATTCGATATCCATATTGATCTGCTGCGCAAACAGACTCATGCTTCTCGCCTCTTCGCTCATGACCTCGGTGAGGTTTCTGAGGCTTCCGCCCA
>JAAYPL010000018.1 GCA_012519875.1 Clostridiaceae bacterium
CCTCTTGATTGACCGCAATGGTCAACCGGTCTTCATCGATCTCAATGTTGATATTTTCTTTTTTTATTCCGGGCAGATCAGTTTCCAAAACAAACGAATCTCCTTCATCTCGAATGTCGACCTTCATTTGGCCACTTTGCGAAAAATACGAAGGGAAGACGGAATCATTGAAAAAACTGTTAATTAGCCGGTCAAAATCAAAAATATCACGATTTCTTCCTTGAATCTGATTTCTTCTGCGGTTAAACGGAACTAATTCAAACATAAATACCCCTCCTTGTTTGACTTTGTCTGACTTTCCTAATTATGATTATACTAAACTGCTCTCGTTTTATCAAGGAACTTCGTTTGAAGAGAATGTAAATAAAATATTAATTGTATCGGATCGGTCGCCGGATGGTGTAAAATCCTAAGTAAGTTCCTCCCGGGAAGGATGTAAAACGCGTGTCTTCTGTTATCTTTCTTGTTGATATGAATGCTTTTTTTATTTCCTGCGAGATGACCCGCAACCGGCATTTGCGCGGCCTGCCGGCGGCCGTAGCCGGAGATCCCGACCGTCGCCTCGGCATTATTCTGGCTGCCAACTATGAGGCACGCGCCTTGGGCGTTCGGACCGCCATGACTGTGCATGAAGCTTTGCGTAAGTGTCCCAAAATAAAGTTGGTTCCTCCCGATCACGATTTCTATCTGGAAAAATCCGAAGAGGTTATGGATCTACTCTACGGATTTTCCTCGATTATTGAGCCGAACAGCATCGACGAAGCCTGGCTGGATATGACCGGCAGCCTGCAGCTCTTTGGTCCACCGTTGATTGCGGCCCGAAGGATCATGCAAGAAATCGAGCAACAACTGGGATTGTGGTGCTCGATCGGAATTTCGGAAAATAAATTTCTGGCTAAAATGGCATCTTCCATGAAAAAGCCAAAAGGGATCTCCACGTTGTGGATCGATGAAATCCAAGAAAAAATGTGGCCGTTGCCTGTCGATGCCTTGTACGGGGTGGGGCGAAAAACAGCCGAAAAGCTGACCGCTTATGGTATACGAACCATCGGTGATCTGGCTGCCGTCGACGAAAGCCTGTTGGCAGGATGGTTCGGGAAAACCGGCCGCTTGCTTTCACGCCATGCCCGCGGTGTTGATCCCGAACCGGTTCTGCCGCAGCAAAGTGACGCGGCAAAATCAATCGGCCGTTCGATAACTCTGCCGCAAAATTTAAGCCAATTCGCTGAGGCCGAGCCCATTTTGCTTTCACTGGCGGATGCTGTCGGGCGCACCGCCAGAAAAAACAATCGCATAGGCCGAACCGTTCATGTCGTGATCAAATTTTCCGACTTTACGATAATAACGCGGCAGATGAATATTCTCCCCAGCAACAGCACCCGGCATATTTATCAGGCCGGTTGCCAGCTTCTTCAGCGCGGTTGGCCGGCCGGTCAGAAAATTCGTCTTCTCGGGATTACCCTTTCCGGCTTTGAAACAGATGGGGGTGATCGTCAGATCTCGCTGTTTGACAAAATCGACGCGTCCGCTTCAGACAAGCGTCAGGTCGCGGTCGATCAAGCGATGGATCAGATTCGTGACAGGTTCGGCGAAAAGAGCATCAAACGAGCCAGACAGATCAATCCCGGAGAAAATGCAGATTAGCTGGGAAAATCGGGGGGTTAACATATGAATTTCAATCACAAGCCAACACCAAGCAACCGGTCAGGCAACAGAACGATCGGCAAGCTGTTCTGGGGATTGCTGATTATTGGCACAGCTGTTCTTTTGCTTTTAAACGCCATTTTCCCGGATGGGAAGTTGCCGATCATAAAAATTATCGGCAGTGTGTTGTTGCTGGCCATTGCCGTTGCCAGTCTGACCCGATTCCGGTTTATCTTCTTTTTCCTGCCATTGGCTATCGTTGCGCTGATCTGGCGAACCAACCCCTTGCTTTACTTTTTACGGACTGTGGATCCCTGGCTGTTGTTGCTGGTCGCCCTTCTGCTGGGCATCGGATTGTCCCTTATCTTCCACCGCAAATCATATGTCCATGTTAATATCGGCGGCAAAGACGGAGCCGTTGCGTCCGAAGATGCGGCCAGCCGCGATGAAGTTGTCAATATCGATGTCAATTTCGGTGAACATATTAAACATGTCTATGCCGAGAATCTGCGTGATGTTCAAATAAAAAGCCATTTCGCCTCGGCTAAGATTTATCTGAATTCTTGTACGGCCGGTCCGGAAGGTGTGACAATCAACATCAATTGCAGTTTTTCCGATCTGGCTCTCGATGTTCCCCGCACCTGGGCAATCGATAACCGGATCTCGACCTTTGCCGGCGAGATAAGACAAAGCTCGCCTCCCATGGAGCCGGTCGACAAAGCCCCGGTCAAGCTGACCGGTAGTGTCAATTTTGCCCAACTAAAAATAAACTTTATTTGAAGGAGCCCGCTGATCATGTACAAGGCCGATCATCTCAAACACTTAATCCTGAACGGTTCCTTCGATGGTGATTTCATATACCTTTACCAAGAGGAGCCGGAAAAGCAAAAAACGCGCTATTGCGCTGAAATCGATCGCTTTGTTGCGCTGTTTGGGCCGAATCGCGATCTTTTTCTGTTTTCCGCCCCGGGAAGAAGCGAATTAAGTGGTAATCATACCGATCACCAGCATGGCCGGGTCCTGGCTGCAACTGTCACCTTGGATACCATCGCTGTGGTCTCCCCGCGGCCGGATACCCTTGTCCGGATTCATTCCCAAGGTTTCCATCCTTTCTCCTCGGATCTCGCAGATTTGAACAAGATCGAAGCGGAGATCGGCACTTCAGCCGCATTGGTGCGCGGCATTGCCGCGGATCTGACCCGCCTCGGATATGCAATCTGTGGTTTTGACGCCTGCATAACATCCTCGATCCCGGCAGGCTCCGGGCTCTCATCATCGGCGGCTTTCGAGACGCTGATCGGCACAATCTGGAACCACCTGTGTAACCAAGCTCGGATCCCTCCTTTGCAAATTGCTCAAACCGGCTGGTTTGCGGAGAATGTTTACTTTGGCAAACCTTGTGGCTTGATGGATCAAACCGCTTCTGCCGTCGGCAACATTGTGACCATGGATTTTGCTGATCCGGACCGGCCGTTTGTAGAACAAATCAATTGTAATTTCTCGGTAATGGGCTATACGCTTTATGTAGTTGATGCCGGTAGAAGCCACGCCGATCTGACCGATGAGTATGCCGCTATCCCACGGGAAATGGGCGAAGTTGCCGCATATTTTGGCAAAAAAGTGCTTCGTGATGTTGATCCCCAATTATTCCAAGTCTCGTTGCCTGCGCTGCGAGAGAAGGTTTCGGACCGAGCCATTTTGCGAGCCATGCATTTCTTTGCCGAAAACCAACGAGTCGGCTTGCAAACCGACGCTCTGCGACAGCAGGACATCACGGAATATTTGATTTTAATGCAGGCTTCCGGTGATTCCTCGGCCATGAAGCTGCAGAACATTTACCCGCTTGATAATATTCTTGATCGCAGCATCCCTTTGGCCTTGGCGATCTGCCGGCAACACCTAGTCGGTCGTGGCGCCTGGCGGGTCCACGGCGGCGGGTTCGCCGGAACGGTTCAGGCTTTGGTACCGAATGACTTGACATGCCGATTTGAATCAGCAATTGAGGCGGTTTTTGGCCAAGGAAGTTGTATTCGTCTGGTTGTCCGGCCGGCAGGCGGAGTTATTCTAAAAGCAGATTCCGAGGAATAGAAATAAATCGGTTTTGTTATATAATGATCCTGATCATTTAATTTTATTTTGGGGGGAAATGTTTTGCGAAGAAGCGGAATCTTATTACCCATCAGCAGTCTGCCCTCGCCTTATGGAATCGGTACAATCGGTCGGACGGCATTTCAATTTGTTGATTTTCTTGCGGCAGCAGGCCAAACATTATGGCAGATCCTGCCTCTCGGCCCGACAGGCTTTGGTGACAGCCCTTACCAAAGTTTTTCCACTTTTGCCGGAAACCCTTCTTTGATCGATTTGGACAACCTGGTTGAGCTGGGACTGTTGACAAAAGATGAAATAGAATCTTTTGCCTGGGGCGGACTACCCATAAGCATCGATTACGGCCTGATCTTCGCCAATCGAGCCCCGGTTCTGCGACTGGCCACCAGTCGTTTGGATCCGCAATCCGGCTCCTTTCGGCAGTTTGAAGCCGAATCGGCCCATTGGCTGGATGACTATGCGTTTTTTATGGCGATTAAAAACAGCCTGGATATGACCGCCCTTGCACAGTGGCCGTTGCCATTGCGCAGGCGCGACCAAAAGGAACTGCACCAAGCACGTCAGCAACTGGAAGAGGAAATCCTTTTCTGGAAACAAGTTCAATTCCTGTTTTTTCTGCAGTGGCGAGCACTGCGTGATTACGCCAAAAAAAATCAGATTCGCATCGTTGGTGACCTGCCGATTTACGTGTCGCCGGATTCCGCAGATTTATGGGCGGCGCCGTCCTTGTTTCAGGTGGATGCCGATTTGAATCTGATTGATGTTGCCGGTTGCCCGCCGGATTGCTTTTCTCCCCTCGGCCAGCTCTGGGGTAATCCTCTCTATGATTGGCCGAAGCACAAGGACGAAGATTTCAATTGGTGGGTCCAACGGTTGCAGCACGCCGGTCAAATCTATGACCTTCTTCGAGTCGACCATTTCCGGGGTTTTGAAAGCTATTATGCCATTCCGGCCGATCACACAACCGCCGAATTCGGTGTCTGGCGGCAGGGGCCGGGACTGCCGTTCATCGAGACAATCAAAGAGCGGCTGCCAAACCTGGAAATCATCGCCGAAGACCTTGGCGTGATTACGCCGGAGGTCCGTCAGATCCTCGATGCAAGCGGCTTTCCCGGAATGCGGGTCCTCCAGTTTGCCTTCGACTCCAGGGAAGGAAGTGAATATCTGCCATATAAGTATCCTTTTAATACCGTGGTCTACACCGGAACTCACGACAATACAACCACCGAGGATTGGCAGTACAGTTCACCGGCTTCGGCTGTTCAATTTGCCCGAGAGTATATGGACACGGATGATCCGAATGAATTAACCTGGCGTTTTATCCGGGCCGCAATGTCCTCCTCGGCCGATACCTGTATCGTACCGATGCAGGATTTCCTCCGGCTGGGGGCAGAGGCTCGTCTCAATACCCCGGGGACTCGCCAAGGCAATTGGCGCTGGCGGGTCGACGGCAAAATGTTGACAGACGATCTGGCCGAGCAAATACGACAAACAACCGAACTTTACGGTCGTCGGAGAATGGATATCCGGAGTTAAATGCAAAAGCAGCAGGGATATCGCTCAGCCTTGTCTACCTATCGGCCTTCACAGGTTGTAAGTGGTATAATAAACGCCTAGCCCCTTCCAATAACATGTTTTTGCAAAGGAGCGGTCAATGCCTTGGCAAGCAGATTTTTGAATAATTTGAAGTCAGAGTTTCGCCATTATAACTTACAATCCTTTTTCAAAGACCTTCTGGCCGGTCTGACCGTTGCCGCCGTTGCTCTGCCTTTGGCGCTGGCCTTTGACGTCAGCAGTGGAGCCGATGCGGCGGCCGGCCTGATCACGGCGATCATCGCCGGGATTTTTATCAGTGCTTTATCCGGGGCATCTTTTCAAATATCCGGCCCGACAGGAGCAATGGCGGCAATTCTGATCTCGATCATCAGCCGTTACCGAATGGAAGGTGTCTTCCTGGTTACTCTGCTGGCCGGTTTTTTTCTTTTATTAGCCGGCTTGTTAAAGATTGGAAAAATCATCCGTTTCATTCCTCGCCCGGTTATTACCGGTTTTACGTCGGGAATTGCTCTGGTTATCGCTTTAGGACAGATCGATTCCTTTTTCGGCGTAAAATCGGAGGGCGAGAATATTCTCCAGCGATTGTTATCCTATGCCAGGCTGGGGTTTCCTATCCAATGGCAGGTCCTGCTCATCGCTGCCTTCGTAATCCTGGTTATGATCCTCTGGCCCAAAAAGCTCAACAGTATTATTCCCTCGTCATTGGCGGGCCTGATTCTGGCAACATTGGTCAGTATTATTTTAAAACTCGATATACCCACCATCGGAGCCATTCCCAAAACTCTTTTCCCGGAAGTTCGCCTGCGATTGGATTGGAACCTGATCAAGATTTTACCGAACTTCGTCTCACCGGCTTTATCAATCGCCGCTTTGGGCATGGTCGAAAGTCTTCTGTGTGGTTCGAGCGCCTTGCGCATGAAGCCGGGCAGCACATTTGATGCTGACCAGGAACTTATCGCTCAGGGTCTGGGCAACATGATTATTCCGTTTTTTGGCGGTATTCCGGCGACGGCCGCCATTGCCCGCACCAGCGTCGCCATTAAATCAGGAAACCAAACCCGTTTGACCGGCGTCTTTCACGCCGTCATTTTACTGGCCTCGATGTTTCTGCTTGGTCCGATCATCGCTCAGGTTCCTTATGCCGCCTTGGCAGGGGTGCTGATGGTGACGGCTTGGCGCATGAATGAATGGCCGGCCATTAAAAATATGTTTGGCAAACGTCAAATCAGTGCCATTTTAAAGTATCTGGTTACGCTGGCGGCAACGGTTGTCTTTGACCTGACCATTGCCATTGTCATTGGTGTCGCCTTCGCCGCATTGATTTTTATTGCCAATTCGGCAAAACTGGATGTTTCCTCTTCTCGGGTTAAGAACGAATTGTTGTACACATCCGGGGGCGATGTTGAGGCACATCACAGCAATGCTACGGTTATCTACATCGGCGGTCCGATATTTTTTGGAAATGCCGAGCGGCTGTCCGAACAAGTTTACAAGGAACTTACCGATTCTGAGATCGTCATTTTTTCCATGCGAGGTGTACCGACGATTGACATCACCGGTACCGAAGTTCTGCTCGACTTGGTCAAAACCTGTCAGAAACGAGGCCTGATCGTCATATTCAGCGAGCTGAGCCAGGCGGCTCGCCTGCGGCTCGATTCCGCAGGGCTTGCCGATCTGATCGGCAAAGACTGCTACTTTCCCAGTGTCGACCGTGCCTTGTTGACTATAACCGAGGACAGCCGGTTCCGGGAGCAGGAACGATAATAAACGGGTCACGGTTTCTTTTCCGGCCCGAATCGGGTTGCACACGATGTTGTTTTTATTAACTCATGTCAACCATTATTAATCGCCTTGAACTTGTGCGATTTTCCTATAGAAAGGCCGAAGTTCGGTTAAAAGCTGACGATATAAATTCCTGTGTTTCAGGTAAATCTCTTTCATGGCGGGATTCGGCTTATAAACCTTTTCGATTTGTATGTTCTTCTTGGCTGTTTCGCGCATGTCTTTAAAAAGACCGACAGCATTTCCTGCCAGGATACATGCCCCCCACATGGATACATCATTACGGTTGGCGGTCACATAATCTTTCCCCTCGATGTCCGCGCTCATTTGCAGCCAGCAGGGGGATTTCGCGCCGCCTCCGATCATTTTTACGATGGGAGTATCATATTCGGGATATAAGGCCTTGATCCGGTCTATGGCCAGGGAGAAATCATACGTGTAACTTTCTACCAGTGCGCGATAAAAATGCTCCGGCCCATGGCTCCAGTCAAAGCCCATCCACATCCCTCGCAGGTCGCCGTCCGAAGGCATGGAGCTTCCTCCGAGAAGCCCTATTGCCGTCAGCCCGTTGCAACCGGGGCGAAGGTTAACGATCTTTTCTTCCAGCTTGTCAAAGGCCTCTCCCACATCCTGATTCTCACATCGGGCAAAATTGTTAACAAACCAGTCCAATGTAATTCCGGAACCTGCCGCAAAATGGGTCGCAAAAAACTTGCCCGGTATAGCCGAAGGTAAAATATCAAAACGTCTCTCGGCAATGTCCGGTCTGAAATCAGGAACACAACAGCTGATCTCCCCGTAAGATGATGCTTCCAGAACCATGTCACCATCATCGACGGTTGCTGAACCCAAACATCCGGCGATCTTATCACCGGCACCTGCGACCAGAGGGATGCCTGATTTAAGGCCGGTCAACCGGGCATATTCGGGGCTGAGTTTCCCGCAGATCGTGTTGCAGTCAACAATTTGCGGCAGATTTTCTCTATTGATCCCTACTGCGGAGCAAATTTCGGATGACCATCTTCCGTTTTGTACGTCTGCCAGACCCGTCCAGCTGGTATACGATTTGTCCATAACGGCCTCGTCGATTGCAAGGCCGCCTATACGCCCGATCACATAACCGCTGATCATGAGGTACTTGACAATCTTTTTCGCCTGATCCGGAAATTCATTGGTATACCATGCGAATTTAGGCGCCATCTGCGGGAAATTAGTCCCGCTGATCGAGTAAAAAGCATCTTTTAACTCGGTCATTTGACGATCCGCATAAGGCATATAGCGTGAATCCAGCGAACAAGACCAGGTTGTAATATCCTCCCAATCTTTGCTGACACCCATGAAGCCTGCCATCTGCCCGGTAAAGGCAATCGCCTCGACCTGGGCAGAACGTTCGCCTACCAGTTCCGTCACACTTTTGATGCAAGCGATTACCGAGTCAAAAAGCTCATCTCCTTTTTGGATGAAAATACCGGGAGAGGGACGATAGTCACGTACCGGCTCGGAGCTTTCGGCAACACATTTGCTGTTCAGATCATATACTCCTGCTTTAATAAAGCTGGTGCCCAGGTCAACAGCCATCAACAGCGTTTGTTCCATAATCAAATCACCCCTGATCAGATGTCAGCAATTTTATCGCTGAACTCGTACCTATCCTGCTGCACCCGGCACGGATGAAAAGCTCAAGATCTTCTCGAGTCCTGATGCCGCCGGCAGCCTTGATCTTAACTTCAGGCCCGATGTGTTTCTTGAAGAGTTCGATATCCTCGATTTTTGCCCCCGCCGTGCCGAACCCGGTCGAGGTCTTGATGTAATCCGCCCTGGCTTCCGTAACAGCATGGCAAAGAGCGATTTTTTCCTCTTCTGTCAGATAGCATGTTTCAATGATCACCTTCAGAATTTTGTCGCCGGTTGCTTCTTTAAGTTTTTTGATTTCCTGAGTGACCTGAAAGAACAAACCGTCTTTGACGTCTGTCAGGTTGACAACCATATCCACTTCATCCGCGCCTTCGGCAAGAGCTTGCCTTGTCTCGGAAAGTTTGGTTTCCGTTGTACTGTAACCCAGAGGAAATCCGATAACCGTGCATATTGTCAATTGATCGCCGAATGTTTCGCGAATGCGCCTGACATAGTTGGGAGGAACACAGACAGAAGCAGCGGAATATCGAATGGCTTCATGACAAAGTGTTTCAACTTCGGCCCAAGTCAGGATGGGCTTGAGGGCTGTGTGATCGATATGTTTGAAAATTTCCGAATTATCCATAGAACTCCTCTTTTTTCATTTGATGCTTGGATTCGTTAATAACCATTGGGGTAAATCATGAGTTTGCTGAAAAAGAATTTTTCTTTTCTTATCCTCCTGAAAATTTCAGGAACTTCCTCCAGGGTTAAACGGTGGCTGATGATATCCGAAGCGGTCAGGCCCCTCTTTTCAAACAGTTCCAGGGAATCGGTCCAGTCGGGGCCGGGGAACGGATCCGTGAAAGAATTCCAGGAACCACGAACATCCAGTTGTTTCCGCATGATCAGGTCGACGTCCTTCTCGGTCAAGTCCAGACCCTTATGGGATATGCCGAGAAAAACAACACGGCCCATTTTCGAAGCGGAGCGTATGCTCTGAAGCTGGGCGGAAGGGATGCCGGAAAAATCGATCACGACATCGGTACCCCTGCCTTGCGTTGCTTCCAGGATTGCCTCGACGGCGTCAGCCTTGGTGGAGTTGATGACGATATCGGCGCCTGCTTTTCGCGCAAGATCCAGTTTCTCGTCTAAAACGTCAACCGCTATGATTTCCTTAGAGCCCGCTATTTTGGCGTACTGGATGGCAAAGAGGCCTATAGGCCCGGCTCCATAGGCGCAGAAGGTATCAGGCCGATCAAAACCCGCCCGGCGCATGCTGTGGAGCGCATTGGCAAAAGGATCGGTCGTCGCGCCGTCTTCGTAGGTTACATTGTCGGGAAGGGCCAAGAGATTGCTTTCTTTTACCGCAACAAATTCAGCCATTGCACCGTCGCGACGGGAGCCGTAATAGTCGTAATCCTCACAGAGTGAATACTGCCCTTGCCGGCACCAGTGGCACTTGAAGCAAGGGATCAGAGGAACAACGACAACCCGGTCTCCGGCACGATGGTTCTTGACAATAGAGCCGACCTCGACGATTTCTCCGGAAAACTCATGGCCGAGAATAATCGGAGAAACATGCGCTCCGTAGACATTCGCTCGTGGAATATCCGAGCCGCAGACGCCTACAGCCATCACTTTGACCAAAACCTCGTCAGAGGCAATAGAGGGTATTGCAGCGTCTTCGAAGCGAAGATCTGCGGGTGCATACATCTTGACTGCTTTCATGGTAACCTCCCTGGGCAAGGTTGTTGCGCTCATTCCTGAATCAACTCGATTTCTACACCATTCGGGTCAACAACCAACATGACCGTCTTATCCAATTGCGGAATATAGGTAGGAGGCAGATTGACTTGATAACCGCCCTTGGAAATGCGCGCATTAACCGAATTCAGATCGTCGGTGACCAGGGCCAAATGACGGTATATTCCTACATCGGTGTTGCCAAAGGTACGCCATGTTTGCTTTTCGTTGTACTCGATCAACTCAAGGCGCGCGCCCGGCAGTTGATAGTAATGCAATACGTGATCTCCCATATCAACATCATTTAAGCGCTCCAAACCAAGAACTTCTCCATAAAAGATGAAGGAATCACTCAGGTCGCAACAGTTAATGGTTATATGGTCGATTGCCTTGATCGCCATCTTCGGTTCCTCCTCTGAAAATCCTTAAACTACACTTCGATATAGGTAATATCAAATATTTTACAGAACATTTTAAAACGGTTGCGCCAATCGCCCATGAAAAGAACTTCATGGTGGGTTCCGCCGTTTTCCAGCCATTTGTCCATTGCTGCGCGGATGCCGGTGTCCGGTCTGAAAAATGCATGGTTCATCGGAACATCGGGAAGATCATCGGTTTCAAGGATCGTGCCTTTTGAGACAACCAAACGGTACTCGTCGCCGACAATCGCAACCAGAGAGACCAATGTCGCAACGCCGGGCTCAACATTGAATTTGGGAGTAGGAGGATTATCCAAATCTCCGATATCCAAAGGCCGGTCTATAAGGGTGACACCACGGTCTTTACGGGCTACTTTCCAGTTACCCTCGCCCATGTGACTGAGCATGGCGGCATCACGACCGAAATCCAGAGAGTACATCTCGGTAAAATGGGGATCGCCGATCATCATGTGGCCGGCCAGCGTCAGCAAAAGCGCATGGGTATCTCCCTCCGCGGAATAGCCATAGCCTTTTGCAAGGAGATTGGAGCTGGCCAGGATGGGAATTTGCCTGAAGCGGCCGTCTTCCTTATAGATGTTGAAAAACTGTGAAAAACCTGAATATCCGTTTTCAATCAGAAATTTCTCAAAGCCCAGCTGCATGCGGGCGGCGTAGCGATGGTTTGACTCAGGCAACTTGGGATCCAAACGAAAGTTCTTGCGGTCTTCCGCTATTTGAGCGTCTATTTCCTGTTCGGAAACCGCCTCCATGTGATAGTAGACAGGACCGATTGTTTCATGGTTGACTTCCACTCCGAATTTACGGCACAAAGCAGCGTCATCTCCCATGATGTCCCCCATGTTGTGCATGCGGCCGAAGATCGCTACTTTCGCACGTTTCATGCGCATGTAGGTATTGGCCACCTGAGACCAGTCGGAAAAGAAAGATTTGAAATTTTCGGACTGCCAGTCTTCCGTGATGATCGCGGGATTAATGCCGCAGCGAAGGAGAACGTTGCAGGTGTCCTGACAGCCATGGATGCCCTGATTGGTAGTGCATAGGATCCAATCCCATTCAGCGGTCACATTTGCTCTGGGCTGGATGTTGGCAACCATGATAGGCAGGTGATTCTTTTTCATGGCTTGAATAAGGCGGTTGCCGGGGCTGTAAAGCAGGTTGACGATCATGATGCCATCATACTGCTGGTGGCGAAATGTAAACTGAAGTGACGCAAAAAGAGATGTCCCACAAAACCATCTCTAATACAATGTAAGTGACCAAACCACACGTAAAGGAGAGAAG
>JAAYPL010000134.1 GCA_012519875.1 Clostridiaceae bacterium
CCGGCTATCGTTTGAAGCTTCGCCACGGCCATATCCGGTCATGCTGTTGGGCATTGAATCGACTCCTCTTCTGCTTGTCTGCTTTTAATAAGCAGTCTACTGATTATATCTCAAGAGCCGTTGGCACGCAACCGTCAACAACAGTGGTTTATGCCTAGAGCCGTAGCGGCTTGAAGTTCAGATAATCGGCAGAGGCAAGCTGATAGCCGACACGTCCGGGAGGACCGGCCTGGCCGTTCAGGCCCTGGTCCGAATGGATGTGACCGTACACACAAATATCCACGGAAAAAGCCTCCAATAGCTCGGTCAAATCGGTTGGCTTCAGATCACGGGCAAAAGGAGGATAGTGCAGGCAGGCGATCAGTCGGCTTTTGGGTTTTCTGATCGATCGGGCTGCCTCCAGTGAAAGGCGAAGGCGCCCAATTTCGCGAAGATAAATTTTTTCATCCCCGGGGCCAAAATCCGCATCCCCGGGCACAATCCAGCCTCTGGTGCCGCAGACCACCCAGTCCGGCGGGACAAAAAGCGCGTTGTTGCGCAGAAACGACAAAGTCAACAGATTATTGTCAGCGCAGAAGGCCTGGATTTTTTTCATGGAGCTCCACCAATAATCGTGATTGCCGCGCAGGAGAATTTTCCGTCCCGGCAAGCGATCCAAAAAGGCCAGGTCCGGCAGAGCTTCAGACAAATTCATTGCCCAGGAAATATCGCCGGGAAGAACCACCGTGTCTTCATCGGTTATGCTTTTTCGCCATTCCAGAGCCAGGCGTTGCTCATGATTTTGCCAATGGGATCCAAAAACAGCCATGGGTTTATTCACCCCAAAACCTAAATGCGGATCTGCCAGAACAAATAATGCCATGTTAGTCCTCCGGATGAAAATGTTCGTAAACCGATCGAGCCGCAGCTTTTCCCAATCCGGGCAATTTCTGCAGGTCCTCAAGGGAAGCTTGGCTGATCCTCTTGATGGTCTGAAATTCTTTGAGCAGCAGCCGACGACGGCTGGGGCCGATCCCCTTTATTCCCTCCAAGGCAAAGCGGGTATTGCGCTTTTTGCCGAGCTTGCTGCGATATCGGCCGGCAAAGCGATGAGCCTCATCCTGAATAGCCGTCAGAAGACGCAGCAAAGCCAGCTGTTCGGCATGATCGAGGTCCGATGTGCCTTCCGTAGCCTGCTCTTCTTCCTTTCGTGCCCGCAGGTCTATCTGTCTGCCGTCCGGCAAGACCAGTCCCCGGGTGCGATGGTGAAGGTCTTTAACAATACCGGCGACCGGGATGTCGTGTCGCGCATGCTCCAGAATCTGACCCGCCAACCGGACATGACCAATGCCACCATCAATCAACAG
The DNA here is from genome assembly GCA_012519875.1 of Clostridiaceae bacterium. GTDB lineage: Bacteria > Bacillota > Clostridia > Saccharofermentanales > UBA5734 > UBA8949. The sequence continues at coordinate 1,347 of JAAYPL010000134.1, forward strand.
CAAATCGGGACGGCTGCCAAATCCTTGATCGTCCAGACGAGCCATGCGACGTTCCAGAACTTCACGCATAGCCATATAATCATCGGGAGCGTCTCCCTGCTCCAGCTTGAAATGGCGGTACTGCTGGCGATGCGGACGGCCGTCTTGAAAGACAACCATGCCGGCCGCCTGATCACGGGTGCCGAGATTGGAGATGTCGTAGGCCTCGATTCGATGCAGCGCCCGGCCGTTTGCCGCCAGATCCGATAAAAGCTTCAGGGATTCTTGTACAGCCCTTTGCCCCGACCCCCCCAGCAAAGTATGGCGACGAAGTGATTCCTCGGCATTGTCCCCGGCCATCTTCAACATCTCCAGCCCACGACCGCGCCGCGGCACACGAAGGCCACAACGGCCGCCCCGCAATTGGCCCAGATAGGTGGCAAGTGCTGTCCGATCATCGATTTCAACCGGGATCAGGATCTCCGGCGGAACCAAGGCGGCGTCCGGATAATGTTGTGTGAGGAACGCTGTCAGCACCTCGGCATCGGTCTGATCGCTTTCCGGCCAGAAAAAAGCCGCCGCGGCAACCAGCCGGCCCTGTCTGATTTCCATTTTTTGCAAAGCAATCTCACTGCCGTTTCGGGCAATGGCAAGAATGTCTTTATCCTCCGGTTTATTGCTGACAACTTTTTGTTTTGCCATCAATTTTTCCAGAGCTTGAATCCGATCGCGCAGCTTGGCGGCCTGTTCAAAGTCCAAATCTTCGGCTGCCTGCGCCATCTCGGCTCTCAGGCTGTCAAAAAGCCCGCTGTACCGGCCTTCCAGGAAACGGCAGATGTCTTCCATAACAGCACGATATCGATCCACCGGCACATCACCACGGCATGGGCCGATACAACGGCCGATATGAAAATTAAGGCAGGCCCGTTCCTTGCCGATATCTCGAGGAAGTTGGCGACGGCAGGTTTTGAGAGGAAAAACAGACTGCAAAGCCTGCAGGGCGCGGTAAACATCCCCCGCCAGATACGGGCCGAAATAACGGGCCCCCTGCCGGCGGTCGGCACCGATGCGAAACGCCTTGACAACGCGCGGATATGATTCATTAAGTGTGACCTTGATGTAGGGATAGTCCCGATCATCCCGCAGCAGGATGTTGTAGTGTGGTTGATGTTTTTTGATCAGCGTTGACTCAAGAATGAGTGCTTCCAGCTCATTTTCACAATAAATGGTCGAAAAGGAAGCAATGCGGGCAATCATCGCCAAAACTTTACCCGTCCCCTGAGGGTGGAGTGTGAAATAAGATCTGAGCCGACTCCGAAGATTAACGGCCTTTCCGACGTAGATGATTAAGCCCGTAGCATCTTTCATCAGATAGACACCCGGGCTCTGTTTAACAAGGTCCAGCCTTGCATCAAATAGATGTTGTGAATCGTTCATGGATGAATCAGACAGATTTATACTTCGGGGTGCATCAGGTAACCAACGATGGCGTCCAATGCCTCATCTTCGTCAACACCATCCGCACTGACCAGCAGCTCGATATCGTTTTCAATGCCCAAGGACATCACACCCAAAAGGCTTTTGGCATTGGCGCGACGGTCGCCGCTTGATAACCAGAGGTCGGAACGGAATGTTGACGCTTTTTGAATCAGCACCGCCACTGCTTTCATATGCAACGCCTCATCACAATTGAACCTGACCGTTTTTGAAACCATTTCTTATCCTCCTCCGAGGCTGATGATGACTTCAGCAGCCGTTATACATAGCAGCTCGCGGATACAATCACAGTATAGAATTGATCCCTTGTCTTTGTCAATTATCGGTTTCAATGGCTTTTATTCATTGGGCGACGGGTTATCCCCAAACTTTTTAAGCAATATAATAGCATCTTCACCAGTATCGGCGTAATAAGCACGACGAACACCGACCGGTGAAAATCCAAAAGACGCATAAAGGGACCGGGCGGCCTGATTGCTTGTCCGCACCTCCAACGAAATCGAGGACAGGTTTTCGGACTTGGCCATAGCTATCATTTTACGGAGCAGACATCGGCCGACACCTTGCCGCCTTGATTCAGGATCAACCGCAAGGTTATTGATTTGTAATTCGTCCAGCACAACCCAGCCGGACAGATAACCAACCAGCAAACCGTCGGATTGCTCGGCCACCAAAATACGCGCCAGGGGGTTGGCGGTCAATTCATCGGCCAATGATTCCCTGCTCCACGGTATATCGAAGCAGGCTTTCTCCAGCCCGACCAAGTCATCCAGATCCCGATCGGTTGCGGCGCGAATAACAAGATCAGGACAGGTCATGGCCGACCGCCGGCCGCGCGTCGTTCGGCCTGGGAAACCGCGAGATACTGCGGCAACAACAGGTGGGGTGAAGCCGACGGATCCTTTCGCAATCTGATCTCGGCGATCTCAGCAATAACCGACGCCCGGGATTGCGACAAAGCTTCCGGTGCTATGATCGTACCCGGGATGACAGGTTGGCCGTTTGCATCAAAAAAAGCCTCCGGCCGGTGGCCCACCAGCAAAATCAAGGCAGGCCGAACAGGAAGATCCGTTATGCTGCCGACCAGATCCGATGTTTGCCAGGCATCTTCGGGCAATATCGTCTCTTCGTTGAGCCAGGCTCCGGCAAAAACGCGCCGGTTCCGAGCATCAATCATGGGCAGAACAATCATGGCGGGACAACGCAGATAAGGCCACGCCATAGCTTCCAACGTGGAAATTCCGATGGCCGGACGCCCGGTCCCATAAGCCATGGCTTTGATCGAACTGATGCCGATTCGAATGCCGGTAAATGAACCCGGCCCCGTGGCGCAGGCGAAACCGTCGATTTCGGTCGGAGCAAGATCGCACCGGTTGAGCAGATCTTCAACAGCCGGCATCAGGGTAACGGCATGGGGTTGGCTGCGTTGGATGACGATCTCGGCCGCAAGCCGGCCGTCACTCCACAGCGCGACGCTGGCTTGAGGGCCCGATGTATCACAAGCTAAAATCAACAAGGGTCATCCTCCTTTAGCCGTCGAATTAGAGTAGCCAAGCGGTCGGGACATCCCGGCCAGGTTATCTCGATCCGCCGGCTATCCGACTGGTTTAGATCTTGTTGCAATAAAAGGATATATAGTGTTTGCGGTGGCAGGATATCAGCGATGACCTCTCCCCACTCGATAACCGAAACCCCCTTTTGCGTGAAATACTCGTCCAATCCGATTTCACAGAAGGATCCGCTGTCACTCAGGCGATAAGCATCAAAATGAAACAATGCCAGGCCGCCGGGTTTGGCCGGATGCTCGATCATCAGGGTAAATGTCGGGCTGGAAACCGGTCCCTGACTGCCCAGGCCTTCAGCCAGCCCACGGGTCAGAACGGTTTTGCCGGCACCCAGATCGCCATCGAGGCAGACGATATCGTCTGCAATCAAATGGCTTGCCAGCCAACGGCCGAAAGCCATGGTCTGCTCGGTGCTGATGCTGGTCAGTACCAACAAACCCGCGTCAAAATGAAGGGTTTTTGCCATCCTGTTCATAAGACACAATCAGGTTTCTGAAAAGGCCGGTTTGCCTTGCAGGAAAACCATCCGGACCGTGCTGCGAAAATCCAGCGGATTGCCACTGAAGAGCACCAGATCGGCCAATTTCCCCGCTTCAATGCTGCCCAGTATTTTGTCGGCGCCGCACAAGCGAGCAGAGGTTATTGTCATGGCTTCCAGGGCCTGTTGCTCCGTCATACCTGCCTTGACGGCCAGAGCGGCGCTGACCGTCAGATACTGAACCGGAACGACCGGATGATCGGTCATGATGGCCACCGGGATGCCGGCGGCCGCCAATATGCCGGGATTTCGAATCGTTGATCGGCGCAGTTCGGGTTTGCTGCGATCCGACAGCAAAGGTCCGGTGATCACGCCGGCCAATCGGCCCAGTCCCGGTTTCCCCAGGCCGCATCCCTGTTGCAGGCCGGCCTGATACTCGAGAGCCAGCAGGTCGGCAATCAGATAACCTTCCGTACAATGATCAATCGTGTAATGCAAGCCGAATTCATTGGCGATGCGAACGGCGGTCAAGATATCGTCGGTCCGATGGGCATGAATCTTCAACATTCTTTCACCGGTTAAGACCGGTGCCAAAGCCTCCCACCGCCCGTCACGCCGGGTCATGGGTTTTTCTTCCTTAGCCAAAAAATCCTTTTCATCGATGTATGCTTGGGTTTGCGCCAAAGCATCCCGCAAAATGGCTGCCGTAGCCATTCGCGTTATCGGCGATTTATCTTTTCGTCCGTAAACCTGCTTGGGATTTTCCCCAAGAGCCGCCTTCATTGCCGCAAGCTTGATGACGGTCATGTCCTCGACCGTCCGTCCGGCGGTTCGCAACAAAGCAAAGCTTCCCGCCAGCACATTGGCGCTGCCCGGACCGGTCATGACCGTGGTCACGCCGCCGGCCAAAGCCTCTGGAAAACAGGCGTCATCCTGATAAATACCGTCGGTCGCCAGAAGTTGCGGCGTGACCGGATCGGTGGCTTCATTGCCGTCATGTCCTTCGAATGTCAAACCGTCGTTAAAGAGTCCGACATGGCAATGGGCATCGATCAGGCCGGGCATCAGCCAGGCCCCGTCCGCATCAACGACCTGTAGAGCATCATGATCGGTCAGGTGCGGCGGCGGCTCCCCGGAACCAACTTCGCGAATAAAAGGCGGATCGGCAAGCAGGTAGCCATGGAACGCCGGCCGGCCTGTCATTGGATGAATATCGGCGTTTTTGATCAGCAGCACAATAAAAACCTCCTGTGAAAAGGAAAAAGCAAAACGGGACAGGGCTTGGCGTCCCTATCCCGACCATCCCTGCTGGCAAGATCTGAATAACAGGCCTTAGCGCTTGGAGAACTGGGATGCTTTTCTTGCTTTTTTGAGACCGTATTTCTTACGTTCCTTCATCCGTGAATCACGGGTCAAAAAGCCGGCCTTTTTGAGCGTGGCCTTGAAGGCCTCCTCGTCGGCCTGAACCAGAGCGCGGGCCAAACCGTGACGAACCGCGCCGGCCTGACCGGTCAGGCCTCCGCCCACAACCTTGCAAATGATGTCGAAGCGCCCTTCGGTGCCTGTAGCGATCAGCGGCTGGCGGACGATGAGTTTCAGGGTTTCCATCTTAAAATATTCGTTCATTTCTTTATCATTAATAGTAATTTGGCCCTTGCCGGGATATACGCGTACACAAGCCACCGCGTTTTTGCGACGCCCTGTACCGTAAAAATAGGTTCTAGCAGCCTTTTTTGTAGCCATATCAGGATAATCCTCCCCTTGTTAGATCGAAAGCGTCAATATTTCAGGTTTTTGAGCGGCATGATTATGCTCAGGCCCGGCATAGACCTTGAGTTTGCGATACATGGCGCGACCCAGTGCGTTTTTGGGCAGCATGCCTTTGACCGCCAGCTCCACAACCCTTTCCGGGTTTTTTTGCATCATGACCCGGTAATTAATCTCCTTGAGTCCGCCCGGATACTGGGTGTGATAACGATACATTTTTTGATCCGCCTTATTGCCGGACAAGGTAATCTTTGCGGCGTTGACCACAATAACATGATCCCCCGTATCAAGAAAGGGCGTGTACTCCGGCTTGTTTTTTCCTCTGAGAATTTTTGCCACTTCGCTGGCCAGACGGCCCAACGTCAAGCCATCAGCATCAATGACATACCATTTCCGCTTGATGTCCGCGGGTTTTGCCACATAAGTACTCATTAGATTCGCGTACCTCCAATTATAATCTGCAACCGAAATCGGCGCACACTAGTAAAATGCTTTATCATTCTAGATGGGAAAAGATACCTTGTCAAGCGTTGATTTTAAATTAGCCGATCAAAGCTCAGTTTTTCGTGAAAATTCTCGCTTTTTCAGCGGATCGGATCGATCCCCTCGCCTCCGCGGAGATTTACTGTAAGGCCAACCTGTGGTAAAATCGGTAGATATCTATGATAACAATCAAAGGAGCGCATGTCTCATGAACGCAGGTGTATTGCCATGACGTTCAACGTCAAAATGGATGCTGTTCGGGAGCTGACAACAAACGGGCCGACCTATATGAAGGGTCGTCAGTACTATCGGCAGGGTCGCGTTCGCCACCTTTCCTTTGATCAGGAGCTGGGTGTGATTCTGGCGCAGGTCGAAGGCACACGGGCCTATAACATTCGTATTATCTTGAACGGCAAGGGTGAACTGCACGATGCCACATGCACCTGCAGTGCCTTTGCGTCCTATTGGGGGCTGTGTCAGCATATTGCCGCAGCGCTTCTGTACAGCATCGATGCTTTCGGCAAGCAAAAAACCAATATTTTGCCGGCCAAGGTTCAGACGCAGCGGCGAAGCCGGAATAAAACACGGGAATTCATCTTGCGGATGGACCACATCGCCCGAGTTGCCCAAGCCTTTGACAAGAAAGTTCTCAAGCTCCAAGTCACCTTGCATTGTTCGCCGACAACGACAACATTGCCCTGGCTTAGTTTTGCCGTCGGCGAAACCTGCCTCTACCCCATCCTCAATATCGAGCAGTTCGCCGAAGCCATTTCTCGCGACCTGCCGTTGGAGCTGGACAAGGATCTGACCATTGATCCGAAACTTCACATGTTTTCCGAAGCAAATCAGCCCCTGATCGCAATGATTCGCGACGCATTTGAAAATGATTACAAAGCTGTTTTCGGAACTTCCCATTCCGCCAGTCGCGATCGGTTTTTTACCCTTAATGCCAGCCGATTCGCCGAGTTTCTCGCCATGAGCGCCGGCCTGCCGGACTGCGCTTGGCAGATTGCCGAAGATCAGGAACGGCAAGAGATTCAGGTCCGACAGGCCGATCTTCCGATCAAGCTCTGTCTTGCCTATGCTCCCGGAACAAAAAGCAAACAAGCCAAACAAACCGATTTCATTCTATCTTTTTATAGCGAGCAAAATCTGCAGCAGCTGACGGCTTCGCGCAATGTCTACTTGGTCGGCAATACATTTTATTTGCCTCCCTACAGCAGCATCCGATTAATCGAACCCATTCTGACGGTTTTCTCGACACCCGGTCTGCGCCGGCTCGTATTGACCCGGGATGACGTGCTGTTTTTGTTCAGCGAAGTCATGCCTCACCTTCAAGCCATCTGCCCTTTGCAGCCGGACGATAAAATAAAAGCCAGATTGGTCGATGAGCCGCTTAAAGCATTCATTGATCTCGACTACGAAGATGCCAGTCTTCTGGCCACGGTAAATTTTTGCTATGGCGATGAACGGATCAATCCGCTATCGGCCGCCCAGGAGAAAACTCACGGTAGGAAGAGTCGCCTGATCATCCGGAATCATGCGCAGGAAAACCACATTCTTCAAATTCTTAAGGAATCCGGATTCAAGAGCTTGGGAACAGTTTACCGATTGTCGGATCCGGATAAGATTTACCACTATCTGGCCGATCATGCGCCGGCATTGGCTGCCGCAGCCGACATTCGTTTGTCTGAAAACGCGGCCAAACTTCACATCCGCCCGGCACCGGACATCAGATTCATGTTGAATCTGGCACCGGACAAAGACGAACTGATCCTGCGCCACGGATTTCATGAGCTTCGCAATGAGGAGCGCTTTGCCTACCTCCATGCTTTACGTGAAAAAAGACCTTTCTTCCAGACACCGGACGGCGGGTTTCGCGAAGTAGACCTGCAAAACCGGGACAGTCTGATGGCCTTGCTGGATCTGTTGAAACTGTGGGGCTTGGATCCTTACGCAACGGACAGCCGTCTGCCCCGTTTCCGTGCTCTGGCCCTGGCTCATTTGCCGGACCAGGACGGAACCGCCGATCTGCTGGTTCTGGATGCTCCGGTCAGAAAAATGATTCAGCATCTTCAGAAACCCGGATCTTTGTCTTTTAAGATTCCCGCCGGTTTGAGCAACAAGCTGCGGCCGTATCAAAAAACCGGTTTTCAATGGTTGTGCACCCTTGATTACTATGGATTGGGCGGCATATTGGCCGATGACATGGGTTTGGGCAAGACACTGCAAACAATCGCCTATGTTGCCCATGTCTGGCAGCAAAAGAAAAAAACATCGTTGATCATTGCGCCGACCAGTCTGGTTCACAATTGGCTAAGTGAATTCAACAAGTTCGCGCCCCGACTGCCGGTTATGATCCTGGACGGAAATCGTCAACAGCGCGCATCACGGCTGGGCGAAATCTCCGGACACGCCTGTGTCATTACCTCTTATTCCTTATTGAGAAGAGACATCGAAGATATCAGCGAACTCTCTTTTGCCAGCTGCTTTGTCGATGAAGCCCAGAACATTAAAAACCCCGACACCCTTAATGCCCGATCGGTCAAGCTCATACAAGCCGAGCGCTGCTTTGCCCTGACCGGAACACCGATTGAAAATTCACTGACCGAATTGTGGTCCATTTTCGATTTTATCCTGCCGGGTTATCTGTACAACCAACGGGATTTTCAGTCAACTTATGAATGGCCGATCACCCGTGAGAACAATGCCCTTGCTCTGGACAAGCTCCACACCCAGATCGATCCGTTTATTTTGCGCCGCATGAAGCGTGATGTGCTCAAAGAAC
>JAAYPL010000135.1 GCA_012519875.1 Clostridiaceae bacterium
CACCGTCCTGACCATGGTCAAGAACCTTGACGATATTCGGATGATCAAGACTGGATGCCGCCCGGGCTTCCGTGTCAAAACGCTTGATAAATTCCTGATCGTTGCTCAGCTCGGCCTTCATAACTTTAATTGCCACAGAACCGCCGTTTTGCTGATCTTTCGCCAAGTAAACCATGGCCATGCCGCCCTGCCCGATCAGTTTGACAATCTCATATCGGTCGCCAAGTAAAGTACCGGCGGCCAAATGATGTCTGTTTGAAATCATTTGATATCCTCCAAGTAGCGTGTCATTTGCTATAAATACGCTGCCAAAACCGTAACATTGTCCTCGCCGCCTTCATCCAGCGCCAATTGAACGAGTTTGTTGGCCAGATCGACAGGATTCTTTTCTTTACGCATGGCCGCCTTGATCTTTTCATAAGCGACCAGGCCGTGCAGTCCGTCACTGCACAAAAGCAGGCGATCACCCTTTCGGGATGGCAGAGAAGTTAAGTCGGGTTGAATATATTCGGGGATTCCAAGGGCGCGGGTCAGAACATTGCGGCGCGGATAATCGGCACTTTCGTCAGGGGTCAGCGTACCGGCATCCAACATCTCCTGCATCAGGGTGTGGTCTACGGTCAAACGCATCAATTCGCCCTCACGGAACAGGTACGCACGACAATCTCCGACATGAGCCAGAATGATCTGATCCTCCAGCAAGACCGCCAAGAGCAGTGTCGTTCCCATACCCCGGTTGCTTTTTTCCTCCAGCGAACCGAGGTAGACCTTGACATTGGCTTTTTCCAGCAAATCCGATAAAACATTGACCAAGCTCTCGGCAGAATGACCGGCGGCAAGTTCTTCGATCAGGCGGCTACGCGCATAGTGCACCGCGATTTCGCTGGCCAGTTCGCCACGGTTGTGCCCCCCCATGCCATCGGCGAGAATCAGAGCACACGGCCTTGAACCGTCGTGATCAATAATGGCAAAGTTATCCTCGTTATTTGCACGAACCAGCCCGACATGGGTGGCGGCGCCGAACATCACGGATTCTCGCATGCTTCGATACGTCTCCTTAACTGGCCGCAGGCGGCCATAATATCGGACCCCAATTCCCTTCTCACGGTGGCATTAATGCCGGATCGGATCAGGCAATCCCAAAATTGCTGAACGACCTTCCGGCTGCTTTGCCGAAGATTGCTGCCATCAATTTCATTGGCCGGTATCAGGTTGACATGGCAGAGCATACCTTTGAGGCGAGCGGCCAGGGCTTTGGCATGCTCCGGCCGGTCGTTGACACCGCTGATCAGGGAATACTCGAAAGAGATTCGTCGGCCGGTTCTTTCAATGTGCCGTCGGCAGGCGGCCAAAAGGTCATCCATGCTGTATCGGCGGGCGATGGGCATTAGCTGCCGGCGAATTTCGTCATTAGGCGCATGAAGCGAAACAGAAAGCGTCACCGGCAAACCTTCATCTGTGAATTTTAGCATTTCAGGTACCAGACCGCAAGTTGATACGGAAATATGCCGCAGGCTGATATTCAAGCCGCCGGGATCATTGACCCGTTTGAGAAAGCTGATGAGATTGTCGTAGTTGTCCAGCGGTTCACCGATTCCCATAATGACAACATGCCCGACGCGATCACCGCTGTCCCGGGCAATGGCCGCGACCTGGGCAAGCATGTCGCCATGGGAGAGGTTGCGGCCAAACCCGGCACCGGTTGAGGCGCAAAATACACACCCCATGCGGCAGCCGGCCTGCGAAGAGATGCAGACACTTTGTCCATGGCGATATTGCAAAAGGACGCTTTCGATGATATTGCCATCGGGCAGACGAAAAATATATTTAGCAGTTCCATCAATTTGCGAAACCAGCTTGTTCTCCAACCGCAGCACATCAATGGTAAAAAAGTCCGCCAGACGATCCCGCAGATTTAAAGGCAGGTCACTCATTTCCGCCCAGTTGTTGATACCGCGCGGCAACCAAGCCGCGATCTGCTTGGCTCGATAGGACGGCAGTCTCTGCTCCTTGATCCATTGTTGCCAGTCTTCCGGTGTCATGTCGTAATAATTGCGCATGGTTTAGCCTACCCTTCTGATCCGGGCAATGAAAAATCCATCCAGACCATGACGGTGCGGCAGAAGCTGCACATAGCCCTCGGCGGCTGTCAGCTTTAAGTCAGGATGCCGGAGTAAATCTTGCGGCAGCCGGTCATCAAGAGACTCCAAAACAAACCTTGCCTTGTGTACGGCCAGGAACTTTTGCACACGATCAATGTTCTCAGCCGGATTGATGGTGCAGGTACTGTAAATCAAGGTGCCGCCTATTTTGAGAATCGTGGCCGCATAGTTAAGGATTGCCTCCTGCAGCGGATAAAGACCGATCATTTTCTCATGGTTCATGGTCAGGCGGATCTCGGGTTTTCTGGCCAACAAGCCAAGACCGCTGCAAGGAACATCGGCCAGGACAAGGTCGGCACGGTCGGCCAAATCGGCAGGCATATCCGATCCGGTCGCATCGCCAGGATGGCAGGCGATCTTGGTTATGCCCAGGCGACCGGCATTTTCCGCAACCAGCCGCAGCCGTTCCGGATGTTTGTCGACGGCCAGGATAGAAGCCTTGTCCCCTGTAATCTCTGCCAGATGACAGGTTTTGCCGCCCGGAGCCGCGCACAGATCGATGATGGTCTGTCCCGGTTCCGGTGCGGCAGCATGCCCCACCAGCATCGCAGCTTCATCCTGAATGGTCAGTCGGCCGTGTTGCCATGCCGGCAGGCCGCGGACCGAGGTTCCGCCAAGAGACAGGCTGATGGCTTCCGGACAATAACGACCCTTTGTCGGCGCATAGCCATCGGCATCCAGTTCGGCACACACCTGCTCCGGCGTTGCGCGCAAGACATTGACGCGGGCGGACACTTGGGTCTGATCCCGCAGAAAAGCCCGAGCCATTAACTCTGCTTCCGCAGCTCCATACCACTTGCGCAGGCAGCCGAAAATCTCCGGGGACAGGCTGGTCAAAATCGGCATGTTTTTCTCCGGTAAAGCCGGTTTTTCCCGGCTTAAACGACGGAGAACGGCATTGACAAAAGACCCCGCGCCGGGATTGACCAAATTTGTCGCCAAGCGGACGGATTCATCAACAGCCGCTCTCGCGGGAATGCTGTCAGACCAGTACAGTTGCCAGACACCCATGCGCAGGATGGTTCTGGTCCAGGGATCCAATGAAGATAAATCCCTGTGACTGGCCTTTGCCAACAGCCAATCAACAGTAAAAATACGGCTGAGAGTACCATAAATCAACGCCGACGCAAATCCACGGTCCCGTGCGTCCATGTCCCGTCGATCCAGATGGCGGATGGCGTGAATGTTGGAAAATGCGCCTCGTTCCAGAACATCATGCAAAACCCGCACAGCCGCCGTTCGGGCAGCATCGGGGGCTCGTCCGGCGGGCTTACCTGCGGTCACTGCGGCCTCGTGCAAGTAAAATCAAGCGCAACAGGCTGGCAAAGGATAACAACGCCGAGGCAACATATGTCATGGCGGCCGCGCGCAGGACGCGCCGGGCTCCGGTCAGCTCATCGGCGGTCAACATCTCCTGGTCCTCCAGCACCCGGATGGCACGCCGGCTGGCATCAAACTCAACCGGCAACGTCACAAGATAAAACAGAACCGCCGCGGAAAAAAGGACAATACCGATGTCGGTCAGCACGCTGATCTGCAAGATCAGGCCAAACACCGCCAGATAGGGGCCGACTGTAGAGCCGATCCGGGCAACAGGCAGCAAAGTGCCTCGCAGACTGTTGGCCCAGAATCCCTCGCTGTGCTGAATCGCATGGCCGGCCTCATGAGCCGCCACCCCGATGGCGGCAATAGACGAGCTGTCATAGGTGGCTTCCGACAGGCGCAGTCTTTGCGCCCTTGGGTCATAATGATCCGTAAGGTTGCCGGCCACCCGCTCGATCACAACATTGGTCAGTCCGTTTTGATTCAAAATTTTACGGGCGGCGGACTGGCCGGTGTGGCCGGAATCGGCAATCCAGCGATTAAACTGATCGAAGGTCTTTCTCACCGATATTGAGGCCAGAAGACTGATCAGCATAGCCGGAACAACCAGGATAAGATACCAGCTATCCAACCGGAAATAACCGTAATTATTCATCAAGCCGAGTAAAACCGCAGAAAAAGGCATTCTCCTTCACCCCTCCATCATCTGACCCAAACGGTAGTTGTGCGAACAATCCCGACATTGCATTTTCTTGCCGGAATCGGTTTGGATTTCCAAAAGGTCGATCACACCTTCCCCGCAAGCGACACTGATGGCATCACCTTGGCAATCACAGACCGTGCCCGGTTCCAGGCCGGCGGCGGCCGAAATAATATCGGGATCCGTGCAAACACGGGCCTTGTGGATTTTAATTCTTTTCTTGCCGCAATAGGTAAACGCGCCCGGCCAAGGATAAGTTCCCCGGATCAGATTATAAATGGTCCGAGCCGACTCATCCCAAACAATCCGGCCGGTTTCCCGCTTCAGCATGCGCGCCGTTGTCGCCAGGGTGTGATCCTGCGGCTGCGGCTCAAGCCGCCCCGAAACAAAATCATCAATGGTTTGTGGCAGCAGATCGGCACCCAGTTGCGCGAGAAGCCGGCTGAGTTGATCGGCGTACATCTCCTCCGGAATATCAACGCGCTGCCGGGCGAGAATATCACCTGTGTCCATTCCTTCGTCCATAAGCATAATGGTTACGCCGGTCTCGGTGTCCCCGTTGATCAAGCACCATTGAATCGGAGCCGCGCCCCGGTAGGCCGGCAGCAAGGATGCATGAATGTTGAGGCTCCCCAGTTTCGGGATCGCCAGAATATCAGCCGGCAGGATACGTCCATAGGCCGCTGTTACAATCAGGTCGGGTGACAGGACCCTGATCTGATCGGCAAATGCTTTTGACCGTATGTTTTCCGGTTGGAGTAATGGCAGGCCGCGGGCTTCAGCCAACCGGCCGACCGGAGGTACGGTTAAATGAAGGTTTCGTCCCCGGGGACGGTCCGGCTGGCTAACAACTCCAACAATCGGGAAAGCCTCATCGAGCAGGCGTTGCAGCGCCGGAACAGCAAAGTCCGGTGTCCCCATAAAAAGTACTCGCGGCCTCATTCTGACAACAGCTCTCCTTCTACTTTGTCCACGAACAATACACCGTCCAAGTGGTCGGTTTCATGACAGATGCAAACCGCCAGATATCCTTCGGCCTCCAGCGTATAAGGCTTTCCCTGACGGTCCAGTGCCGTCAAAGTGATTTTCTGCGGCCGCTCGACCTCGCCCCATTTCCCGGGAACCGAGAGACAGCCCTCAACGCCGCGCTGGACGCCGTCCGCGGATATAATCCGGGGATTGACGGCCACCAGCGGTTCTGAGCCATCTTTTATATCGGCGACAAACAGCCGGCGCAGAACGCCAACCTGCGGCGCGGCCAGTCCGACACCGTTGTTGGCATACATGGTCTCGAGCATGTCGTCGACCAGCTCCTGGATTCGCGGGGTGACCTCCGTAATTTCCCGGCTTTTTTTGCGGAGCGTTTCATCCCCGTCTTTGATGATTTGTCGTAGTGCCATCCAGCTCTGATCCTTTCAGCCTTGAACCGGTTATCAATCGGCGGCTTGCTTTCCGACAGGTATTATATCAGATTCATGATGAAAATTCCGTTAAACTTGCTACGGATCATTGGCCTTCACAGCATTTGATAAGGGTCCGGGTCGAACGCATACGCGATTTTGCCAAAGTCAAACCGATCCATTACCGGCATCAGAAATGCTGCCAGAACAGCCGAGTCGGAGCCCTTGACGACCAAACGCCAGCGATAGCGATCCTTGATCCGGTAAAGGGGGGCTCTGGCCGGTGCTAAAATCTCAATCGAGTCCAAGCCGGGCTCGGATTGCCTGCGAACATGCAGTGCCGAGGCAAGCATTTCACATTTCTCGCGAACCGGCCTTTCCTGAACACCTGACAGGGTGATGATCGCCAAACTGCCGAAAGGAGGATATTTCATGGCACAGCGATAGGTGATCTCCTGTCGATAAAAACCCGGATAGTCCTGAGCCGCTCCCAAGCGGACAGCATAGTCGTCGACATTGTAGGCCTGAATGATGACCGTTCCGGCTGCCTCACCACGGCCGGCCCGGCCCGCAGTCTGGGTGATCAACGCGAAAGCGCGTTCCGATGAACGAAAATCCGAAACCCCCAGCATCAAGTCGGCCGACAAGACGCCGGAAACCGTCACATTCGGAAAATCGTGACCTTTGGCGATCATCTGCGTACCGATCAAGGCAGCGGCTTCTCCGTTGGCAAAGCTGGTCAACAGACGTTGGTGGGAACGCCGGCCGGACGTTGTATCCTGGTCCATGCGAATGGCTTTGTAAGGTGCGAAATTCAGATTAAACTGCTCTTCCACCTGCTGCGTTCCCGCCCCGAAGCGGCCGATCTTATCACTGCCGCATGCCGGGCAGGTTGTGGGGGCATGGGCGATTTTCCCGCAGTAGTGGCAAACCAGCAAGTGCTGCGGCTGCGGTGTGCCGATGTGGTGCCTGTTAACGTGGCTGGTCATGGAAACACTGCAGGATCGGCATTTAACAACATGACCACAGGTCCTGCACAGGATAAAGCCGGCATATCCCCGTCGATTAATCAAAAGGATGGCCTGATGTCCTTCCCGGAAAGCATCGCGCAAGGACTGGCTGAGCTTGCGGCTGAAGATGCTGCGATTGCCGGCAAGCAGCTCCTGACGCATATCGATGATTTCGGCTTTGGGTAAAGCCGCCGGGCCGATTCGACCGGGAAGAGTCAACAAGCGCGACTGTCCCTTTTCGGTCCGATAATAGCTCTCGATCGACGGGGTAGCCGAACCCAGCACCACGACCGCCTGATGGTTTCTTGCTCGCATCCGGGCAATATCCCGGGCATGATAGCGGGGGTGGGTTTCCGACTTATACGTGCTTTCCTGCTCCTCATCGATGACGATCAAGCCGATATGCGGCAAGGGTGCAAAGACCGCCGAACGGGCGCCCACCACAACCTGTACTTCCTGTCGTAGAATCCGCTGCCATTGTTCATATCGTTCCGCCGGTGTCAGCCGGCTGTGTAAAACCGCGATACCGGTGCCGAAGCGTGAGCGGATTCGCCCGATCATTTGAGGAGTCAAGGCGATTTCCGGAACCAGGATGATCACACCGCGGCCGAGGTCAACGGCCAGTTGGGCGCACTGAAGATAAACTTCGGTTTTGCCGCTGCCGGTAATGCCAAAAAGAAGATGTTCTTTGACCTGTGTCACGTTTTGACGATCCGAGGTCAATGCTTCGCCGATCACCTGTATGGCAGCGGCCTGATCCGGAGACGGCGAAAAAGGTTCCTGGGGTGCATATTCAAGCTCTTCAGGAAATGAGCGCCTGGATTCTTGAGTAAAAATTTGAATCAGTTGGTTTTTTACCAGCGTGTTCAATACGGCACGACTGACCTGGCAGGCATGCATGATCTCTTGCAGCGGGGCGCTGCCGCTTTCCAACAGCAATTCGATCACTCGGATATGCCCGACCCGGCTGATCTCACCATCAGCCAGTCGTTGCGCAGCCTCATCAGGATCAACCAGCTCCGCCATCCGGATGGTTTTGGCGCCGACAGCCGTTACGGTCGGCGGAAGCATGCACTTGAGAGCATCGCCATAGGTGCAGAGGTAGCGGTTTCTCATTTGAGCCGCAAGTTGGAGTTGTTCAGGCAGAACCTCAGGTTGTTCGGCAAGCAGCTCGGCAATCGGCTTGATGTAGAATTCCGACCGGCTTTCGCGCTGCGTCGCCGTGACAACTCCCTCGACAAGGCGGTTGCCGCTTCCAAAGGGAACCAGAACCCGGCTACCGGCAGCCAGCTTCCCCTGCATGGAATCCGGTATCGTATAGGTATATTCCCGGTCAAAAGCGCGGGTTGCGTTACGCAAGACAACTTGACAATACATCATGATCCCTCAGCGTCAGCCAAAAAGCTCTGACATTTCGATCTGCGATGTGGCCGGCAGGTCGTCCAGACAACCCGCCTCGGCCAGATTTTCGACCGCCGACTGACCGATGCCGGCGCGTCGCATCAGGTCGTCACGGGATTTGAAGGGCCCCTGGACCCGGGCTCGGACAATGCTCTCGGCCATGGCTGAACTGATGAAAGGTATGGCGTTCAACGGCGGACGGATTTTGCCCGGCGCCACCTTGATAAAGGTCGTGGCGGCTGAATCGTAAAGGTCAATCGGAACAAAGTCAATTCCTCTCAGCTGCATTTCTTCTACGAGCTCAAGGATATAATAGATCTTTTGCTCCCGATCCGGCAAATCCCGGAACTTGGAACGCAACTGCTCGCGGTTCCGACGAACAGCGGCCGGCGCCAAACACATCCTCTTACTGTCAAACTCACCGGCGCGAACGGTGAAGTAAACACAGTAATAGGCTTCCGGATGATAGACCTTGAACCAGGCTATTCTGAGAGAAGAGATGGTATAGGCCACGGCGTGGGCCTTGGGAAACATATAGCGGATCTTATTGCAGGAATCGATATACCACTCCGGAACATTTTTTGCCTGCATCAGCTGCGCGTGTTCCGCTGACACACCGCGGCCTCTACGAACCCGTTCCATGATGTCAAAGGCGGCTTTGGGAGGCAGTCCCTTATAAATCAACCAAGTCATGATGCTGTCCCGGCAGCCGATGACTTCATTGATGGTGCAAGTACCGCTCAAAATCAACTGCTGAGCATTCCCCTTCCAGACATCGGTCCCGTGGGAAAGCCCCATCAGCTGAACCAGATCATAAAATCGAGTCGGGCGGGTCTCGCGAATCATTTCGCGAGCCATGAATGTTCCCAGTTCGGGCAGACCTAAGGTCGCGGCTCCGGTCGGAGCATGGCCGTCGGGAATCCCCAGGGCTTCGGTTGAGCGGAACAAGGACATGACTTTTTCGTCAGGGATCGGAATACTGCGGACGTCAACATCGGTCAGATCCCCCAACATCTTGAGCATGGTCGGATCATCGTGCCCGAGAATATCCAGTTTGAGAATGGTATCATGCATTGCGTTGAAATCAAAATGTGTTGTCACCGTGCCGGCGGAGCTTCTGTCGGCTGGATGTTGTATCGGCGTGAAATCGTAGATTTCACGTTCTTTGGGCACAACCACGATACCACCCGGATGCTGGCCGGTTGTGCGCTTAACGCCGATCAGGCCATGAGACAGGCGGCTGATTTCCGCTTGCGTCGCAAACTGCTCTTTGTCCCTGAAATATCCGACCACCATTGCCCGAGCATTTTTTTCGGCGTATCCGCTGATCGTACCGGCCCGGAAGGTATGCGTTGAGCCGAACATCTCCTCGATGAAACGGTGTGCTTTGGCCTGATATTCACCGGAAAAATTTAAATCGATATCCGGTTGTTTATCACCTTCAAACCCAAG
>JAAYPL010000019.1 GCA_012519875.1 Clostridiaceae bacterium
ACCTTTTTACGGATGTTCGGATCGAATCGGTTTATTCGACCCAAATTCTACTGGAAAATCTCGAACTAAAACAAAATAAAACCAAAACAGATACCGGAGCCATGATCCGGATTTATGACGGCAATCGTTGGTATTACCACGCCACGACCGAAATCCATCGAATCCAGGAGGCCATTGATCAATTGGCCGCCATGGCAGAGGAGCTGCCCGGCATCGAACAAAACCCGGTCGTAAGCCGGCTGGAGGCCAATACCGGCAGCTATTTTTCCTTTGCGGACAAACGGGTTTCGGACATTCCCAATCAAGACAAGGTAAGCCTTGCGGAGAGCTATATACCGATTGTGCAACAGGCAGAGGCCGTACAAAAATCCCGGATCTATTATCTGGACAAATATACGACCAAGCATATTCTGTCCAGCAAAGGCGCCGATGTTTCCTTTGACAGCCAGAGCTGCAGCCTGTCGGTTCGCTACACCCTGCAGGGAAGCCGTTCGCCCTTTAACGGTGGCGAGGATGTTTATGAGACCGATTTTGCCTTGCTGGCCGGGGGCAAGGAACGGATTGAGGCGACGCTGGTCCGGGATCTGGATTACTGCCGCCGGGCCGAACCGGTTGTTCCCGGCGTATACACCTGCGTGTTATCACCGGTTGTCACCGGTGTTTTTGCCCATGAAAGCTTCGGCCACAAAAGCGAGGCCGATTTCATGATCGGCGATGAGACAATGATAAAGGAGTGGGCGATCGGCAAACGGGTCGGTGCGCCTATCCTGAACATCATTGATACCGGTACGCTGCCCGGAGCCGGTTATGTTCCCTTTGACGATGAGGGTTGCAAGGCCCGGGTCAATGACATCGTTAAGGACGGCATTCTGGCCGGCAGGCTGCACAGCAGCTACACTGCGGCTATATTGGAGGAACAGCCGACCGGAAATGCCCGGGCAACCGGCTTTGAATTTGAACCGATTGTGCGCATGACCACAACCTATATCGGTGCAGGGCAGGATACCTTTGCCGGCCTGCTGGCACCGATTGAGGAAGGTATTTACATCGACGATCTCTACCACGGCTCCGGCATGTCGACTTTCACCATTGCACCGAAACGAGCCTACATGATTCGCGATGGTCAATTGGCCGAACCGGTTCTGGTTTCGGTCATCACCGGTAATGTCATGAAAACACTCGAAGAAATTGATGGCGCCGGCGATGAAGTTCAATTGTTTTCCTTTGCCATGGGCGGTTGCGGCAAAATGGAGCAGTATCCGTTGCCTGTCGGCTTCGGAGGGCCGTATATCCGGGCTCGTGGCATGCGGGTTCAATAAGAGGGAGCGAAAAAACAACGATGATCAGGGAACTATACCAAACCAAGATACGGGAAACCGCGTTAAATGTCAGCATGAATCGGATTGATGCCGTCCGGCACAAGGAAATCACCAAAAGCGGCTGTCGTGTTTATTCCGGCGGGTTGATCGGCATCAGCGGCCGGCTCGGAGAGCCGACCGCTGAAACCTGGGAGGCCGCCAAAGCCAATTTGGCGCTCAAGGTACCCTATCCTTTTGATCCGGAAGAGGATCAGACCAGGATACGGGATCTCCGGGAGGTTTCGCTGACCGATCCGGAATTTATCCGCCTGGCCGAAGCCGTTCTTGATGAGCTTCGATCCGGTCATCCCGATTTTATTTTCAGCAACAAAATTTCCATGACCGAAACCGAGGTCCGCCTGCGCAATGACAAGGGTCTGGATTTTTTGAATCTGGATCGAACATTCAACATCGGCCTTCTGGTTAAGCATAAAGATTCCGTCAATGTCTTTGACACGGGTGTTATGCGCCAGGATCGTGTCTTTGACCGGGCGGCTTTGCTGCGTGATGCCGAGGCAATGCTGGGTGCGTTTACCGTTGCCAAACCACTGCCGGCGCGGAAAACCATGCTGGTCGTCACGGAGCCCGACCTCTTGCTTGGAAAAATGCAGGAATCCCTGAACGGTGAGGCCATCGCACGTGCGGCATCGCTCTTTTGTGGTAAAATAGGGACAGAGGTCTTTTCTCCAACGTTCAGTCTGTGGCAGGATCGCTCGAAGGAACAGATGCACGTGCCTTTTTTCGATACAGAAGGCATCCGGACGAAACAGGATATTTGTCCCTTGATTGAAAACGGCGTGATTCTGCGAGCTTTTACCGACAAAAGAAACGCCGCCCTGCTGGGGTTTCCCAGCACCGGAGCCGCTGCAGGCGCTTACGATGATGTACCGTCACTGGGCGGAGCGCCGCTGACCATAGCCCCGAGCGACCGGACCTTGCGGGAGTTGCTGGCCGGAGAAGAGGCCATGCTTGTGGTTATCGCCAGCGGCGGCGATTATACCGGTCCGGGTGATTATGCATCGCCGATCCAGATGGCATTGCTGACCGATGGGGAAAAAACCTTGGGACGTCTGCCCGAATGCAATGTCCGCGGCAACCTGTTTTCCCTGTTCGGGTCTGATTTTGTCGGTATCAGCAGTGATAAACCTTTGTCCGGGAACCGGGCGCTTGTGGTCCGGATGACCATCGACGGGTAATCTGAGACGGGACTTTTGTGCAGGGACAGCAAATTTTGTCCATAAAACGCATAATATGGCGAGCTGCCCGGCACTATTGTGGTGTATTGTTTAAGAACAACATTTGTAAAAGCTATTTCTAAAACAGCCTTGAAGGACCTTGATGACACAGACGTGATTAAATGAAAATTATCCGAAGATCCGGAGAAA
>JAAYPL010000136.1 GCA_012519875.1 Clostridiaceae bacterium
ATTTCTCTGTACAATGTTCGTGTCCCACAACTTCTCTCCTTTACGTGTGGTTTGGTCACTTACATTGTATTAGAGATGGTTTTGTGGGACATCTCTTTTTGCGTCACTTCAGTTTACATTTCGCCAACATCGAGGGAGCAGATCAGCCGCGGACCGATTCGGTGGATTAACAAGGCCAGGCCGAGGGCAAGAAGCAAAGGAATAATGCAAAGGACCAGGATGGTCGGCAACAAGGGCAACGCAAAGGCCACAACCGTAACGACGGCAACCGCTGCCAGCAAGATACCAACCAGAATCCCATAAAGAACATTCAGATTTTGCTTGACAGCTTTCTGCTCATTGTCCCACTTTAATTTCGGCCACAACAGTTCAAAAAGCATGCCGGTCATGTTGGTCAGCAGGACGGCACCCGGAATGGTTGCGAGCAGCAAAGCCAAAAACCAGGCGGGCGGGCTGATCAACAGGATCAGAATCAAGATCAGCAAAAGCACGCCGACCAGACTGAGCGCCATGCCCGGCAGCAGCTTGGCCCAGATCTGGTGGTGGTATGACATAGGTAGGATTTTAACAAAATAAAACAATTTGCCCTCGCGGGATAAAGCGCTCGAAGACACGCCATTGGTACCGGAAATAAAGCAGGCCGCGGCAAAGGTTGCGGCCAGTGCAATCGGAACCGCCGGATTGTCAGGCTCCAAGGCTGAACGCAACATTGTGAGAAAAGCAGCAAACTCAGGATCCTTCCCCCCCTGTAGAAAAGGAACCAGAACAAAAATCGGCCAGATAAAATTCATAATAACATTATTCATGAAAAAAATCGGCGTTCGTACCAAAATGCGCAGATCCTTAAGCATATAGGCGGCAAAAGCCGATCCGGAACCGGTCGCCTTGATCATTTCCTCACGAGCCATTTTTTTGCGACGGGAACCTGAAGAATTAAGTCCGATGACGCCTTTGAAATACAGGACTTTGCTCAAACACAATGTCAGAGCCACGGTCACGGCGGATATGAAGATCAGCAGAGCGATTTGCCCGACAGCAGCCGGGTCGGCCGACTCGGCCAATGCACCGGCAGCCTGTCTCGTGCCGGGGAAAATAACTGTGCTTGTGTCAACCAGATCTCCGATGCCCTGACCGATGTGTTCGGCCAGGTCGCCGGCCGGAAGAGCGGTCATCGACTGGCCGCCATAGGTGATCGCAAGAGCCACCAGCAGTGCCAGAAGACCCGACACCAAGCTGAAACGATCCTTGTCGCGGGCAAAGGGAGTGAAGCGCATAATCACCATAGACAGAAGAGCCGCCAGACAGATGGGGATGACCGGCAGCATAATCAAAACAATCAGCATGTAAAAATAATACTGGATCCCGGCCGTGCTCCTTACACCAAAAACAACCAACGGAGGCGCAATCAAAATTGTGAGATAAATCAATTCATAGGCCGCGACAACCAGTAATTTAGCCCCGATAATCTGCTCGGCTTTCAGGGGTAATGGCAAAAGCTTTTCAACGTCGCTGGAATAATAAAAAATACCGATTACATGGAGAATGCCAAAAAAGAAGGCCAGCAGCCAGCCCAGATTGAGAAACAAACTGACGATCAAATGCTGCATGTTTAATGGCAGAAGAGCATCATAAAAGTATAGTGTGACCCCTCCGGCCATGGCAACCATGTAACCGGCCAGTATGATCAGCAGCAGGATGCTGCCGATACGGCTTAATTTTCGACGGCGGCGGCCGGTATCATCGGCCAAAAAGCCCACGCCGTTACCAAAGAAAATTGCCCGGGCCAGTTTCAGCATCGTTTTCATACGCCGCCCGCCTCATTTTCAGCAGTCCCTCCAACCAGATCAAGAAACATCGTTTCCAGCGAAGATTCCGAGGAAAAATGATTGCGCATTTCCTGAATGGTTCCACAAAACATAATCCGTCCCTGATCAATGATGGCCAGCCGATCACAAATTTTTTCCGCAACATCCAGAATATGGGTGGAAAAAAACACCGTCTTGCCGCAATCGGCGTGTTCACGCATCATTTCTTTGAGGATATAGGACGAACGAGGATCCAATCCGGTCATCGGTTCATCCAAAATCCAGACATCCGGCGCCGGCAGCAACGCACCGATTATCATCAGTTTTTGCCGCATGCCGTGAGAGTAGCTCTGAATACGGTCATTCAATACATCCTTCAGGCCGAAGCGCCGGGACAGAAGATCGATACGAGATACGCGCTCCTCAGTCGAAACATGGTAAATGTCCCCGATGAACCGTAAGTACTCAATGGCTTTCAAGCGCGGAAAAATATGAGGATCATCCGGGACAAAGCCAAAACTGCATTTGGCGGCCAACGGCTCCCGGACAATGTCATGGCCCCCGACGAGAATGCTGCCTTGATCCGGAGTCAGGATGCCGGTAATCATTTTGATTGTTGTGGTCTTTCCCGCACCATTCGGCCCAAGAAATCCGAAGATTTCCCCGCTCTGAACGGTCAGGGTTATATTATCGACCGCTTTGACCGTGCCATCGTAACTCTTGCTGACATCACGTAATGTGATCATTGTTTATTCTCCCTCATAATAAAAACCCAATGGTTGCAGCATCGATATTTCGCAACTCAATTGAACAGAGTGGCCGGAATCGGCTCAATCCGGGACACCAAACCGGCGGAATCAGGATAAAAAGATCGGACCGTGGGTTGTCGCAATCCGATCCGGATTTAGTTTTCGTCAGATTCGAGTCGCCGTCGCCAAAAGCCATCAAGGTAAATAACGTTGCATGGCTTCCGGATTGACCGCATGAAGCAGGGCATCGTCCCGGCTGATCAGGTCGCGCCGTACCAGAGAAATCAGGCTGGCATCCATGGTAATCATGCCTTGAGGAGCATTCATTTGGATAACCCCGTCAATTTGCGGTGTTTTGTTTTCACGAATCATATTCCGGATGGCACTGTTAACCAGCATGACTTCAAACGCCGGCCATAACCCGCCATCCTGAGCCGGAAGAAGTTGCTGCGACACAACCGCCTGCAGAACGGTCGACACTTGAATGCGGATCTGCTGTTGCTGCTGTGGTGGAAAAACGTCAATGATCCGGTCAATGGTTTTTGCAGCACCGACCGTGTGCAGGGTAGAAAAGACCAAATGACCGGTCTCGGCCGCGGTCAGTGCAATGGAAATGGTTTCGTGATCGCGCATCTCACCGATCAGAATGACGTCAGGAGACTGCCGGAGAGCGGCCCGCAGGGCGCGCTGGTACGAATGGGTATCCGAGCCGATTTCGCGCTGATTGACAATGCTCTTTTGATGATAATGCAAATATTCGATCGGGTCTTCCAAGGTCAGAATATGGCAGCATCGTTCTTGATTGATCTTGTTGATCAGTGCCGCCAAGGTTGTTGATTTGCCACAACCGGTGGGTCCGGTTACCAAGATCAGCCCTTTCTGGCGCAAAGTCAGATTCATGACCGCATCGGGAATACCCAGTTTCTCCGTGTCCGGCAGGCCGGTAAAAACACGTCGGAGCGAGACCGCACAAGATCCTCGCTGCTTAAAAACATTAACCCGGAAACGGCCGACTTGGGGAATCGACAGCGAAAAATCGACCTCTCCGTGCTCGATAAAATCCTTTTTGTTTCGATCATCTTGCAGCAATCGATCGGCAATATCACGTGTTTCCGCAGGCGTCAGAGGAGAATAAGAATCCAAGGCCGTAATCACATTGTCGATTCTCAACGAAGGCCGAACGCCGACCGTGACAAAAAGATCGGACGCCCCGCGATGAACAACTTCCCGCAGCAATTCTTTCAATAAATCCATGGATTACCCTTCCCAGAGGCCGCCGTTCGAGTCGTCATAGTCAAACGGCGGTTGCCATTGCCTCCACTCCTCAATCGTTATTAATCGGCCCGTCGTCGATCTGTCGGTCCGGATGGTCAGCCGAACAGCAATTCCCTGACCCTGGCCGGTTTGACTCAGCACCAGAGCCGCCAACGAAAAGGCTCCCCGTTCTTCGGCTATTGATTCCAATGACCAGTCCGTAATGTTGTGTTGCCCGGCCAGCCATTCGGTCAAAAGAGCCTCGGCGCGATCCGCATTCAATCCGGCACAGTAGCCGTCCAGTGCAGCCAAAAAACCAACGGCTTGTGCATCAGCCAGATAATAGGCTTGATTCCATTCGGCCCGTTTTTTAGACAAACGCAGGTCGGCAGCCGCAGTGACAAGGGAAAGAACTCCGAAAAATATCAGGAGCACCAACAGCATAATAATCAGCGCCGATGCCATACCGCGCTTGGATCTGAACCGGACGGCTGACTTTGTTATCCGGCGGTTCATGGCTGTTCCTCCGTATCGGTTTTATAACGACCGGCCTTCAA
>JAAYPL010000198.1 GCA_012519875.1 Clostridiaceae bacterium
CTGAGCGAAAGCGAAGGATCTCATGAGATTCATAACTTTTTTCAAAATCATCACTTGTTATCCACACCACGATAAACGAGTACCCTTTGTCATCCTGAGCGAAGCACAATTGTCTCATATGTTGTCATAATAAGTGAATGTATATGTCATTGCCTAAAACATCCCACAATTTGTCATTCTGAGAGCTTTAGCTCGAAGAATCTCAAGGAGGACAAAATGATTTCATATAAATGCAGTGTTATCGATACATTTGGTAAGAAATGCAATATTTCGCACACCGGGAATTCCCGAAAAGAAGTAATTGATTTATTGAAGCTGCAAAAATATACAGTTGTGGAGGTAAAACATAAACATACCCCATATCCGGAAGGAATAATTCCAAGAAGAGTTAAATCAAAGGAATTAGCCCTATGCTGCAAACAGATACATGCTATGCTGAAATCTGGCGTAACTTTTGCAAATGCTTTGGAGATATTAAAGTACCAAACTGAAAACAAGAGATTACGTGAATACATAAGGTCAATGCACGAGGACCTGCAGAAGGGACGTACATTTTCGGAGACATTGAAGCAGAGAAAGGGTGTATTCCCGGATATTTTCGTCAGCATGGCTGAAGCCGGTGAATTAAGCGGCAATATGGATGTAATTATGGACAGGCTCTCAAGGCATTATGAAAAAGAATATAAAACAGAAAACAAAATAAAATCGGCAATGATTTATCCCATCATTCTATCGGTTGTGTGTACTGTTGTAGTTTTATTTCTAATAACAACTATAATGCCTACTTTTGTTGAAATGTATATGTCTTCCGGAGTTACTCTTCCATGGTTGACAAGGGTATTAATCAGTTTTAGCAACTACCTAAAACAATATTGGTATTTATTTATATTAGGAATTATAAGTTTAGTGTGCAGCCTTTCTTACGTTTTTAAGATACCTAATATAAGAATAAAAAAGGATTACATAAAACTGAAAATTCCACTATTAAAAAAGCTTATCATAAAGGTTGCAGCTTCGAGATTTTCAAGAACCTTGGCAACTTTGACAGGCAGCGGAGTTTCACTGCTGAGTGCATTGGATACCGTATCAGGGGTGACAGAAAACCTTTATGTGGGCCAAAAAATATTAGAAATGAAAGAAGATGTCAGAAGGGGCTTGCCTCTTTCCGTCTTGCTGCAAAACCAGGGGATTTTCCCTCCTCTAGTCTGCCACATGGTTAAAATAGGAGAAGATTCCGGTTCCCTGGAAGAGATGTTGGACAAGGCGGCTGATTTTCAGGATGAAGAGATTGATACGGCTATTTCACGACTCACAACTTTGATAGAACCGGTTATGATAGTAATTATGGCGATTATAATAGGTTTTATAGTTTTGTCAATGGTTATGCCCATGTTTGAAATGGTTAAAACTGTTAAGTGAGAATAAAATTCTTAAAAGAATTTTATGAATATAAGAAAAGGGGAGTTGGAAATGGTAAGAAGCATTGGTATGCTGCGTAAAAAGAGGGGGTTTACGCTGATTGAATTGATTGTGGTATTGGCAGTCCTCGCCATAATCATGGCTATTGCTATACCACAGTATGCGGGGGTAAGGGAAGATGCAAGGGTTGATGCAGATATGGCAACACTTGCAAGTATTGCTAAGTTGGCTGAGTTTGAGTATGTAAGGCAGGATCTTGAAAATTCAGGTTCAACTGAACTTGAGGATCCATCATTAAGTGTTTTGATTTCCGAAAATTTTTCTGAGGATGAACTATTCCAATCAGAAGGTTTAAAGGGTGTCGATGTTGACAGTATAGTTGTCTCATTTGATAGAGGAAAAGTAATTAGTTTTACTATTGATGAAGCAACATATTCCTATAGCGATGGAAAATTTGCACTTGATTAAGATTAAAATCCATAAGATGAGATTCTTCGGGCTGAAGCCCTCAGAATGACAAGACCTATAGATGTTAAAAATGGTCATTATGGTCATTATGGACATCCTATATATAAGGAATCTCATATAGGAGTGATATTATGGCAATGTTTTTATCCTTAGAAATTAATAATAGTATTAAAATCATCGAAGCATCGAAGAAGGGTATAACATTGTCTGTTTTAAGTTGTATGACCATTGACGGTTCCTGTGTAATGGACGGGAGAATCCTTGACATGGACAGGACCGTCAATGTGATTAATGAGGCATTAAATAATAAAGGAATAAAAACCGGAAAGGCAATATTTATTATCAATTCGAGCCGGATTATGATTAGAAGGATTAAGCTACCCTTGCTAAAGAAGAAACAAGAAATATTGTCCATGCTTCAAATTGAGTTGCAGCAAGAGGTAAGGACAGATTTAAGCAAGTATATGATATTGTATGATGTTGCGGACATTACAAAGGATAAAAAAATAGCATATGCTCAATATGTTGCGTATTGCGTTCCGGAAGAGTTAGTCAATGACTGCCATGAACTTGCGGTAAGGTTAAAGTTAAAATCATTGAAAATTAACATTGTCCCTGTATGCATCAATGAATTATATAAAAACAAATTTATGATTAATGGTTTTGCTTTGAATAAAAGGGGAATTGTAGCTTTTGTCAATGTGGATGAAAACTCTGTTTCTTTTTCTGCTGTAAATAATGGGATTTGCGATTTTCAGATAATATCGGAACCTATGATAAATTTCTATGAAAAGGAAACAGAGTCACTTTCTTTTGATAGGAGCTTTGTTATTTCTCAAATAATAAAGCAAATACGGCACTATTATTCTGTAACCGGAAACAGGTCAATAGATAATATTTATATATATGGCATTAATAATGAGAAAGTCAATGAAGAAATAAACAGCATCTTAAGTATAAAAAGTGAAGTAATAGGAAGCATCTCATGTTTGCCGGAAGAAAGCTCGCCTGATGGTTTTGAACTGAGAAAATTCTTTAATAATATCATAGTTTTGTTTTCCGATAACAAAGACCTGGCTAAAAACACAAATACAAAAATTAAGATTAAGAAAGGATTTGCTTATGCTGCGATTATTTCCATAATTGCAGCGGCATCATCACTTTTATTAGGATTTATCAATACCAGAGTTGCCGTGAAAGATGAAATGGCAAAAATGACGTCATATATCGATGATGCGGAAAACTACGAAACTTACAGGGAGATTGAGGACATAAAAAGTGAATCGGAATATTTGAAGCAATATTTAAGCAGGGTGGAAGAACTTATGCTTGAAATAGAGCAAAATGATTATATTGATACAAGCATCATTAGAGAAATCCACAGATTGAAACCGATTGAAACAAAGATAGCATCAATTCATTCCGACAAGGAAGGGATACAGCTCTTGTGTCTTTCTCCTTCTATGAGTGAGGCTGCCTTGTTTTTTTCTGACTTAAGAGGATTTGACCGGGTGGGAAAAGCCTATATGTCCTCTATTCAGTCAAAAACCGGTCAATCCTTTTCATATTCCATAGTATTAAAGCTCAAGGATGTGATTGATAATGAAGAAGAGTTTTAAACATAAACCATTGATTTATATAGTTTTTATCGGAATAATTGTTTTTATGATAACCTTAGACCCTTTTAATCTGTCCTCAACATTGTCGGTAGGACATGCATACGGAAACATTTATTATGAATACGAAAATATGAACATGGATATAAAAATGAAAGACAAACATGAAGAATATAAAAATAATCTTCTAAAGAAGGTTAATGAATTTAATATAGATACCGAAATCTTCCATGATGAAATCATCAATGAATTAAACGCAATATCAAAGAGAAACAGAATAGAATTAAGCTCAATCAAGTTCAGTGAGATCATGCCATGCCTTTCGGACAAAGCCGGTATATGCATGAAGGTTACAACGGAGTTTGATAGCGAGCTCAATGACATGCTTAACTTTACGGATGATGTAAAAAACAGTGAATTAATGATTTCAGTCGAGAATGTAAGTGCTTTGACAATAGAAAAGGGGATTCATGCATCCATTGATTTGATGGTCTATGCTCTGCCCTTGATGCCGGGAGATGTCAATGAAGAGGTTTATCAATAACCAGGGACTAACCTTAGTAGAAATAATTATCACCTTGGGATTGCTCGGAGCCCTGATAGGTCCTTTGATGAATTTAGTGGTTGTATCTCAAATTATGAACTCAGCAGGTGAAAATGAAACAAGACTATTTCAAGTTGCGCAATATTATATGGAAGAAACACGGTCAATGGACGAAATCGATATGGAGCTTTTCCTTTATAACAGTGAGAAAAACAACTATGAGAGATATATTTCAGACGCCTTGGATGATTACAGCATTGAAATAAGACTAATCCCTGCCAGATACGGAATGCATTATATTGAAGTTGATGTTATAAAAGATTATGAAACAGTTTACGCCTTAAAAGGAAGTATCATCTTGTAATAGGAGTAAAACAGTAAAGTTTTTAGGTTGAATAATCTGTTTTTAAAAATGCGTTTTCAAAAAATTATTAACACATTAATTGAAATTTTGAGCAAATAGGTTTGTCAACTACTATAAATATCCTTGCTTCTGCTCAGGATGACAACCTGAGATATATCTCAAAAGCCTGAGACCAGTAGCTGTTATTGGGGGTGACAGACAAACAGAAGTCATATGAATAATAAAGGTTCCACTTTAATTATTTTAGTTATTGTAATTGCTCTTGTAATTGTTTTGGGATTATCCGTTATAAATACTACAGTTAATCATTATGAAATAAAAAAGTTCAGCATTGATTCAAAAGAATCCTTTTATATCTCTGAAACAGGAATAAATGAAGCCTATGTGAGAACGTGTGATTTAATAAACGAATCAATCGAGGCAGCCATGCAGACGGCGGAAGATTATTTATCTGTTGATCCTTCGGACAAAGCCGAAGCTGAGAACATCTTTACCGTAAATTACATGATGCAAATAAGCTCAAGTATTGATGACAGTATTGAAACCAGGACAAATCCTTCCGTAAAAATATGGAATGAGAATTTGGCTTTTGCTGATAACACGTTAACGGTGATACTAAAATCCTCTTATATAAATGAAAATAAGGTTTATCAGATTACAGGAGCGGAGGTTGTCATAAGTGTGCCGGACTATGAGGAAGTCTCCGCCGGCAGCTATGATGTAAGAAATTATATAAAAATTCAGAATTGGAACAGTTAATATGAGAAACAAGGGTTTTACCATGCTTGAGCTTTTGGTATCATTGGGGATATCCTCTCTTGTTGTGGGATTAATTCTTTCATTTTTCACTAATGATTACAGACTGTATAAATCGGTAAGAAATGATACGGAGCTGCAATTTCAAGCGAATTATATATTAGATTTCATATCGGAAAAGGTCATAGACTCAAGCTGCATGACTTTAGCAAAGAATTACACAGATATTTATTCCATGACAACCGTAAGAAGCACAGGAAGAGAATATCCGATAAACAAGGTTGCTTTTAAATATGGAAGCGATAGTGAAAATTATGTTTTTCATATAGTAAATACTATTGCTCGGTATGGGAAGGGAGTAAAAGATATGACACCTACCGTTGAGTTTGGGAATTATGTTAAGGGAATGTATTTATCAGTATTAAGGGATGAGAGTTTTCAAAATACAAAGGTAGTAAAGCTAAGAATCATCATGGAAAAGGGTGGACAACAGTATGAGGCTTCTCAGACAGTTTATATGAGAAACAACTGAGATTTTTTAGTGCCATACTGAGGTGAGCGAAGGATCTCATGAGATTCTTCGAACTCTCAGAATGACAAATATGTTATTTGTTGCAAAGACACTGTATGATTTTATATAGTTATCATATGTAATTGAAATAACACTACATGAACCAATGAGCTTCATTTATTGATTCAGTATGACATTCCTTGTCATCATTAGCGAACCGAAGGATTTAGTGAGCTTTTTCGGGCTAAAGCTTTCGGAATAACAAAATGAAATAGCCAAATTTAATTAAAATTCATTGACAAACACATAAATAATTTATAAAATGAACTATGGTATATTTTAGGTGACTTATGCATAATAAGGGTTTCACACTGATTGAATTGCTCGTTACAATATCAATTCTGTCCGTGGTCATGGCATTAGCCGTAATAACCATTGATAAGGATATGTTTTATCTGGAAAAGGCGGCCCATGAATTTGCTACAGATGTGAGATATGTGCAAATGGAATGCATGAAGAGTGAAACTGC
>JAAYPL010000137.1 GCA_012519875.1 Clostridiaceae bacterium
GGATAAGCACTATAAAAACTCCCAAGAGCAAACTTGTCACCACCCTGCCGCTTGTTAAATTCCTCTTCGGTCATCATAGGCAGGAGATAGGCCAGTTGATTACGGCTGTCCTCCAGGTCAAGAATAGCTGTGTTTTGCCAGGTCGGCAGACCCGGGATGATGTTTCTTTCCAACCGATACTCCAGCATCGGTATGGTCGTGGTTTCGATCACAGTGATTTCCTTTTTCATCTGCTCAATGTGTTGGCTCAAATGTTCTTCCTGAGACGGGTTGTCAACGATGGTTTTTTCCTGGATGGCGATGCTCTCACGAATTGACTTGATTTGATCTTCGGCCATCCGGATCCGCAAATCGATGTATTGAGGGAAATTGTTGTTCACGACGATATCGGTCAGCATGTTCAGATTTTCTTCCGCACGGTCAATTCTCTCCAGGCGTTGCTCCGCCGGGATATTGATAAAAGACTTCTCCAGTGTTTCCGGATCTATTCCTTTGCGGAACATGGCCACTTCGGCCAGCGCGCCAAGATTGGCCTCGTGGTTCTTGAGAAAAAACAGCTCATAGACGTTTTCCAGCCCTTGCCAGGCCAGGTCGGTCCGGTAATCCTGCCAGGAAGCGATATTTGACGCAAAATTGAGATAATAATCTATCTCCTGATCCATCAGGCTGAGCAACAAGTCGACAGAGGCCGGATTGATAAAATTATCGGGCTTAAGCTCCAAGTTCCGTTTTTCATCGATGATGTTCATCAGATTCCAGTAAAACGGGTTATCGGCATAAATTGTTTTACCCTTGACGGTTATGGACTCGCGATTTCCCGGGTACGGGTCCAGGACTTCTGCCTGAACCAAGGCGATTTCCACCCCTTCCTCTTTTAGCGGCACAACAGGCGGCCCGTTGTAATTGTCGAATTGCCGGGATGCCAGAAAGCCGATAATCGGCACGACGGCACCGAAGACCATGATCAGAATAGCCATGATCAAGAGAAACCGGAATCTCAGAATATTTCTGACCTCCATTTTGATATGTTGAATGCTTCCCATGATAATTCCTCCCTTGCCCTCTGATCGCGTCATCGGATCTGCGTTTTGGAACCGGTCGTCATTGAGATGAAATCCTGCTCCAAAGTACGTTGTTTCTGATTAACAGCGTAGATATCGATGTTCTCATCGATCAGCCCTTTGATGATGG
Source organism: Clostridiaceae bacterium (assembly GCA_012519875.1). Classification (GTDB taxonomy): domain Bacteria; phylum Bacillota; class Clostridia; order Saccharofermentanales; family UBA5734; genus UBA8949. The sequence goes on from JAAYPL010000137.1 coordinate 1,192, forward strand.
CCGGAATTTCACTGCGCTTCATGATGAGGCTGACACCGTCATTTTCCATCTGGCAGTTGGTCTCCATTGTCTTGAAAAACTCCAGAGTCCTGGCGTCGTCGGAAGTCAAGAAAGTATAACTGTAGATATCTTCTTCGACCCGGTGGGTCTGGACGATAGTTTTTTCGCCGATCATGAAGCCATTGTCGATGATGATGATCCGATCACACATCAATTCCATTTCGGACAAGAGATGGCTGGAAATAAATATACCGACACCGGCTTCCTTGGACAGCATTTTCAGAAGGTCGCGCAACTCCTTGATGCCGATCGGGTCCAGCCCGTTGGTCGGTTCATCCAGCACCAGCAGTCGCGGCTTGTGCAGCAAGGCCTGGGCAATACCGACCCGTTGGCACATGCCGAGAGAATAGGTTTTGACCTTGTCGTTGATCCGGTCGGACATTTTAACCAGAGACACCACTTCGTCAATGGCGTTTGAACTGACATCCGGATACATCGAGGAAAAATACTCAAGGTTTTCCCGGCCGGTTAAACGCTTGTACAAGTCAGGATTTTCAACGATACCGCCGACATTCAGCATGGCCTGTTCGAATTCCTCGACCACATCATGGCCGCAAATGGTAATTTTCCCTTCCGTAATGCTGAAAAGGCCCAGGATCATTTTGATGGTTGTGGTTTTTCCGGCGCCGTTGGGGCCCAGAAATCCAACGATCTCTCCGGAGGAAACGGTCAGTGAAATGCCGTTGAGAATGTTGCGTTTGCGGATGGTTTTCTTTAAGCTTTCAATTCTTAGAAGTTCCATACGTTGTCCCCCTGTCCCTCCATCTTTCTATTTAGACGAAATCGGGCGAATAATGTTCCAGGTTTGACGGCACCTGCGGATCGCTGCATCAAAAACAGTCAGTTGACAATAAATTTGATATTTAATAGTATAGAGTTCTAATCTGTTTATATCAAAATATTATTGTTTTGGCCATCAAGATATTTGGGTTGCTCGGTGATCGAAAGCAATGAAGGCTGAACATTATAAATGATGGGGGCTCATGACAAGCCATGATAAAGAAGAAAATCAAAAAGCGATTTTTGCTTGTTTTTTTACTTGCGATCAGCGGGTTGCTGTTGACCTCCTGCACCGGGATGGGGCACGCAATCGACCCGGGTGACTGGGGTTTTGAGAGCTGCGTGATCTACGACGCATTGGGCGGTTCGATCAACACACGTGAAAAACGAGAAACATATTATTTGCCCAACTCTTATTTGTTCGAACCGGCCGGGACAACCAACATGCTGATCAAACCTGTCCGGGATGGCTACATTCTTGCCGGCTGGTATACAGCAAAATCAGACATTGTTGATGAAAAAGGGCAGATCGTCGGCTACGATTTCCGGGCCGAGGATCGCTGGGACTTCGCGCAGGACAGGGTTCAGGGCGACATGACCCTTTATGCCCGCTGGGTTCCTCATGCCAGAGTTGATTATGTTAATGCCGCCGGCAAAGCCGTTCTGTTTTCCAAAAATGTCACCACCCGCTCAACCATTCAGCCGTTATCTCCTGCGGCCGAACAACTGGTTACGCCGGCCGGACAATCCCTATACGGTTATTTTGCGGATGAATCCTGCACCACCCCCTATAATTTCGCCGACTACGAACATGCCGAACTGCTTCCGGATCAGGAAGACATTTTCGCGCGTCTGCACAAAGAGTTTCCGGAATACATTGAAACCATCGATTTCGTTCCCCCCGAAGCATCATCCGAGGATGATCCGGTCGAAAAAAATCCGGACTTGTACATGAATGAACTGGGCTATGCTTACACGACTTCTGATCCCGAGGTTCGCGCCATGATCCGCGGTCGTACGGATCAGATCATTGAGGACAGCATCAACCACTACGTCGAAAATTCCACCGAGAAAGTGGTCTATCTGAAATTTATCGAAGGCAATTACCTGCGTGTGCTTGGAGTGGAAGATCTCAAGCAAGGCAACAGCTATGGTTTTTCCGGGCAGACGGTTGCCGGCAGGCAGCTTGACGGCTACATCATTGAAAGCGACCTGGATTTTGCCGGCAAAACGATCCTTCCGGCGGAGCAATTCAGCGGTCGGATTTTGGGCAACGGCCACAAGCTCAGCAACATCAATATCGGTCTGTCCAGCCGGAAAATTGATCCCGATACCAGCAAGCAAGCCGCCTTGTTCCTGTCTTTGGACGCCGCGCAACTGGAAAATCTGGTTTTCGAAAACATCTCCCTTACAATCAATGTCAACAGCGGCATTCGTGTCACTGCGGCTGTTCTGGCGGTGAAGGCCACGAACACCATATTGCAAAATGTCACCTTCGACGGCATCGCCATCAATACCGGACGCGGCGATGATGGCCGGGCCCGGTATGAAATCTACGATCTCTTCCCGGCCCGATCCGACAATCAGCTGATCAATGTAACCGGAAGCCCGGTCAAGATTACAGCTTCCGACACCGCCCGAATCACGCATTATTTCCCTGTTGAAGAACCTCCGGCCGGTGAAATACCGGAACCAACCGGTCAACCATAGATAAAGCGGACAAAATTTGCCGTGAATTCGGTCATAATTTAGGACATAATTACGCAGTTATGATATAATTAATGGCATTGAAAATGGTAGAATTGCACTGCCATGGAATATAACAAAGTTGAATCAAATTCAAACGAAAGAAAATGGAGGCCAAACATGAAAAAAAAGACAATCCTCAGATTGTTGATTCTGTTGCTTGCCATCGCGTTGCCGATATCGGCTGCGAGCTGTACCAAGCCGACCGAATCAAGCAAAGAAACCACACCCAGCAAGACAACGGCAGCAACGACCGAAAAGCCCGTTGTCATTTTGCCCGACGTTCCGGCGGATCGTTACGATGCAGTCAAAACACCTAGGACCGGCAGCAACGCGAACACGCCGTTGGTTGTGAGCACCGGCACCCTGGACGGTAAGTTCAGCTCGTTTTTTGCCACCTCTGCTTATGACGTCGACGTTGTAGGCATGACCCAGATCGGACTTCTTTACTACAACAAATTCGGTGCTCCGGAAGCCGGAATCAATGCTCCCTGCCTGGCTTACGAGTTCGAAGAAGACATCGCCGCGGACAATTCGACCTCAACTTACACTTTCATCCTGAAGAACGGGATCACGTTCAGTGACGGCAAACCGGTTACAGCCAAAGACGTCCTCTTCTCGATTTACGTTTTAGGCGACCCGATGTACGATGGTTCCAGCACCTATTACACCATGAAGATCCAGGGCATGGATGAATATCGCCTGCAGACCAGTTCGGATGTTTTGGATACGGTCGAGGCTATTCTGGCCGCCGGCATCGCTACCAACGAAGACGGCTCTATGAAGATCAACCCGGCAACAGGCGCGACTCAGGCACAGCAGGAAGCCTTCTGGGGCTATCTTGGCGAGGCCGGTGAGATCTTCGCTAATGAAATCGTTCAGTACTGCCAAGGCTATGTCGACAAGTATGCGGAGGCTTTTTTGCCCGGCTTTACACCGGATCAGGTTAAGGAAAGCTCTACACTGCAGACCGCTTTTTCCATGGCGCTCTGGGGTTTCGGCAAAGGTGGCGAAAATGCTGCTTTCACCGATAATTCCGGCACTACCTATGACCTGACAAAAGATACCGTTGACGGCAAGGTTTTCTGGCAGAATATTCTTGGCAAATACGGTTATGACCTTTCCGACAACGGCGTCAACTACGAAAAGGCCGGCGATCTGAACGTTCAGGATTACGTCAAGCAGCTTTATGTTCAGAAAGAAGGTACCGTCGAAGGCGGCGTAAAGGACATCAGCGGCATCACCACCGGTAAACTTACCTGCGATGACGGCGTTGAGCGCGAATACATCAGAATCGTTATGGACGGCATTGATCCCACCGCGATCTTTAAACTCGGTGTTTCTGTCGTTCCCATGCATCACTATACCGCCGGTTATACCGGAAAACTCAACGACAACGGTGTTGAACTGAGCAGCAAAGCCTTCATGGATCACTTGAAGACGAAAAATGACCAACCCCTCGGCGCCGGCCCTTACGTCTTTAAAGAATACAAAGACAAGGTCGTCACCTACGAGGCCAACGAGAGCTTCATGCTCGGCTCGCCCAAGATCAAAACCTTCCGTTACCAGGAAATCACTCTGGGCGCGGAATTGGATTCCGTCA
>JAAYPL010000020.1 GCA_012519875.1 Clostridiaceae bacterium
TCGGCCGATGTGGGTCTATAGCTCAGTTGGATAGAGCAACAGCCTTCTAAGCTGTGGGTCGCAGGTTCGAGTCCTGCTAGGCTCGCCAAAGGATTGGAGATCCCCGGACGATCGGTCCGGGGAATTTTTTAAATCAAATGTTGGGAATAGGAAATCGGTTCTTTTTACCGGCTGTTTCACTTTCATCCGGCTATCCGATATAATGAAAAGGATGTTATATTTCCTTTTGTCCGAGAGCAAGAAAAAAGAGACATGGAGCGTAAGACATGGCCAAAAGCAAGGCATATGATAACGAAAGCATTTCCTCACTGAAAGGAGCCGACCGGGTTCGCCTGCGGCCCGGGGTGATTTTCGGTTCTGATGATTTGATCGGGTGCCAGCATTCGTTTTTTGAGATCTTATCCAATTCAATCGATGAAGCCCGGGAAGGATTCGGCAACCAGATTGAAGTGACCCGGTTTCGTGACGGTTCGATCGGGGTTAAAGATGACGGCCGCGGGATCCCGCTCGACTATAACAACAAAGAAGAACGCTACAATTGGGAATTGGTCTATTGTGAACTTTATGCCGGCGGTAAATATAACAACCTGACCGGTGATTCCTATGAGTTCAGCCTTGGGCTCAATGGACTCGGTGCCTGTGCCACGCAATATGCTTCGGAATATTTTGATGTGACTGTTTTTCGAGACGGCTTCAGATTCGACCTTCACTTTGAGAAAGGTGAAAATATCGGCGGTTTAAGCAAAGAGCCCGTACGGCAGAAAAAAACCGGGACGATCCAAAAATGGCGTCCGGATCGGGATGTCTTTACAGAAATCATGATTCCGCTGGAATATTTTCAGGACATGCTCAAGCGTCAGGCGGTGGTCAACGCCGGCATTACGTTTGTCCTGAATGATCAGGAAAGCGGGGAAACCTACAGATTCTACTATCCCGAAGGCATTCTGGGCTATGTCCATGAACTGGATCAGGGAAAGGGAATCAGCACGCCGGTGCTCTTTGATGGATTGGGAAGCGGACGCGACCGGAAGGACAAACAAGAATACAAGGTTAAAGCCTCCCTGGCCTTCTGTTTCAATAACGAGATCAACCGTTTGGAATATTATCACAACTCCAGCTGGCTGGAGTACGGCGGCTCGCCGGACAGAGCCGTCCGCAATGCCTTTGTCGGCGAAATTGACCGGCAAATCAAGGCTTTGGATAAATACAGGGCCAATGAATCAAAAATTACTTTTACCGATGTTCAGGACAGTCTGATTCTGGTTTCAAGTTCATTTTCCACACAAACCAGCTATGAAAACCAGACCAAAAAGGCCATCAACAACAAGTTTATCCAGGAGTTCATGAGCGATTTGCTGCGCAGCAAGCTGGAAGTTTGGTTTATCGAGAATAAAGCCGAAAGCGACAAGGTTATCGAACAAATCCTGATCAACAAAAGAAGTCGCGAAAACGCCGAGAAGCAACGTCTTAACATAAGAAAGAAATTGATGGGCAACATCGACATAACCAACAGAGTGAAAAAATTCGTTGATTGTCGGACACGTGATGTCGATCGGCGTGAACTTTATATTGTGGAGGGTGATTCGGCGCTCGGTTCCTGCAAGATGGGACGTGATGCGGAATTTCAGGCGATCATACCGGTTCGTGGCAAAATCCTCAATTGCCTGAAGGCGGATTACGAAGCCATTTTTAAAAATGAGATTATTGTCGATTTGATCAAAGTCCTTGGTTGCGGTGTCGAGATCACAACCCGACACAACAAGGATTTGTCGGCCTTTGATCTGTCGGCTTTGCGCTGGGATAAAATCATCATCTGCACCGATGCGGATGTGGACGGTTTTCAGATTCGCACATTGATTTTGGCCATGTTTTATCGGCTGACGCCGACCTTGATTGAAGAGGGCAAGGTTTATATTGCCGAGTCGCCTCTGTTTGAAATCACACAGCGCGTCAAACGGGAGGAACGAACTTATTTTGCTTACGACGAGAGAGAAAAAAGTCAACTGTTGGCTGAGCTCGGGGCCGATAAATGTCATATTCAAAGATCGAAGGGTTTGGGTGAAAATGAACCGGAAATGATGTGGGAAACCACAATGAATCCGGAAACACGCCGGCTGATCCAGATTCTTCCGGATGAAGCGGCCATCACTTTTGCAACCTTTGATCTGCTGTTGGGAGATAATCTTGCCGGACGAAAATCGCACATTGAACAGAACGGCCACCTATATCTGGACATGCTGGATATCGGCTGATAACATTTCTCCTTGGAAAACCACTCATGCTAAATCTTGTCTAAATCAACCAGGAGGTCGTTGATGAAAAAAGAACGGGTGCCCGGACACCTGCACCGACAGGTGATCACCGAGACTTTGGAAAAAAACTACATGCCTTATGCGATGAGTGTCATTGTTTCACGGGCCATACCCGAAATTGACGGTTTTAAACCTTCACATCGCAAGTTGCTTTATACAATGTACAAGATGGGCTTGCTGACCGGTGCCCGGACCAAATCCGCCAATGTCGTTGGCCAGACGATGAAGCTTAATCCCCACGGCGATCAGGCGATTTATGAAACCCTGGTCCGATTGACCCGGGGCAATGGCGCCATGTTGCATCCATACATTGATTCCAAGGGCAATTTCGGCCGGCAGTATTCGCGGGATATGCAATATGCCGCCTCACGTTACACCGAAGTCCGTCTGGATAAAATTTGCGAAGAAATTTTCCGCGGCCTGGACAAAAACAGCGTTGATTTTGTCGATAACTATGACGGATCCATGCAAGAACCGATCCTTCTGCCGGCATCTTTTCCGACCATCCTGATCAACAGCAATCAGGGAATTGCGGTCGGCATGGCCAGCAACATCTGTTCCTTTAACCTGCAGGAGGTCTGCCGGGCCACGATCGCCTATATTCGCGATCCCGGCGTCAACCTGACGGATGTCATGCCGGCTCCGGATTTTTCCACCGGTGCGGAGATGATTTATAACCGTCGCGATGTCGAGCAGATCTATAAGACCGGACGTGGCAGCATCCGGTTGCGGTCGGTTTATGAAGTGGATAAGAAGAATGGATTCATCGAGATCAAAGAAATCCCATATTCCACAACCGTTGAAGCGATCATTGACGATATCACCGCCTTGGTTAAATCCGGAAAAGTCAAGGAGATCAACGATGTGCGGGATGAAACCGATCTGAACGGTTTGAAATTAACACTGGATTACAAGAAATCAGCCGATCCGGACGCCCTGATGCAAAAACTTTTCCGCTTTACCAACCTGCAAGCCAATTTCTCTTGTAATTTTAATATTTTGATCAATGGGATGCCCCGTGTTTTGGGTGTCAAGGCCATTTTAGGCGAATGGCTGTCTTGGCGGCGCACCTGCCTGAGACGAGAAATCGGTTTTGATTTGGAGAAAAAGCAAGAGCGCTTGCATTTACTGAAAGGATTGGAAAAAATCCTCTTGGATATCGATAAGGCCATCCGAATTATCAGGGAGACCGAAAAAGAAGCTGATGTTATCGGCAATCTGATGGTTGGATTTGATATTGATGTGCCGCAAGCTGAATTTGTGGCTGAGATTCGGCTTCGCCAGCTCAATCGGCAGTACATCCTCCAGCGGACAGCCGATATTCAAACCCTTACAGATGAAATTAATGATCTGCAACAAACATTGGAAAGGCGGGAGCGCATCGATCGGCTCATCATCAAGCAACTGGAGGATGTCAGCAAAAAATACGGTCGGCCGCGCCGGACCAGGCTGATACATGAAGCCGATGTCGAAGAACTGTCGGATCATGAGATGATCGAGGATTACCGCCTGAAAATCTTTCTGACCGAACACGGCTACCTGAAAAAACTGCCTTTAACATCCTTGCGAAGTGCCGGTGAGCTCAAAACCAAGGAAGAGGACCGAATCATTCAGGAACTGGAGGGGAAGAACAAGTCGGATCTGCTGTTCTTTTCCGATCGCGGCCTGGTTTATAAGTTGAAGAGTTATGAGATTAAGGACCATAAACCTTCGGAATTCGGGGAGTATACTCCCAACCTGCTTGAGCTTGAAGAAGGCGAACGGATTCTGTTCATTCATCTGACGGAAGATTATTCCGGTTGGCTGCTCTTCGGATTTGCCAACGGCAAGGTTGCCCGGATCCCTCTTGAGGCCTATCAAACAAAAACCAATCGCAAAAAACTGGTCAACGCGTTCAGTGTGGTTTCTCCGCTTGTCAATATGTACCACCTGGAAGAAGACGAAGATTTTTTCCTCAGCAGCAACACGCGAAAAGGCCTTGTTTTCAACAGCGGCTCGGTTCCGGTGAAAGCGACGCGAACGGCTCAGGGTGTCCAGATTATGCTGTCCCGCAAAGGCAGCCAGGTGATTTCATTGCAACGGTTGTCAGAAGCAGGGATTACCGAACCAAAATTTTATCGTACGCGAACCTTGCCGGCGGTGGGCTCAAACATTCGTGAAAATACCCTGAAAAAACGGCAGTTGAGTTTAGATGAGGCTTGATCATGGCGAAGGGATGGCGTGTCGACGCGACAGATGAGCGGCCCAAACCGGTCATGAGCAGGATTCTTGTTGTGCTGCTGCTGCTGGCCTTGATTGGCTTTCTTTTGGTTGGCGGCTTCTTGGTGTCCGGTCAAAGGCAAGTGGATACCATTTTGGCCTCGTTTGAGGAAGCTTTGGCTAAGGCCGATTACTCGCAGGCCATGAATCTTTATCGTTTGGCGCAGGATAAGGCGTTGACTGACGGGTGGCTCGACCGGCATCAGGAAAAATACAGGCAGGCCCTGACCGCAATGGAAAAGCTCAGCAATGAGAGGCTGGATCAGATTGAATATCGGCTTGGCCAAGGACGGCGGTTGACCAAGGCAGAACTGGAGTTTGCCTCAAATATGGCTGAGATTTCCGCAGTCCGGCTGATATCTTTTTTGCGAAATCTATGTGTAGACTATCTCCGGGGAACGCAGTCATACGTGGTCGTTAAAAGTGCTTTCGACCAGTTGGCCGGTTTTGACAATCTAAAGCACGCGATCGGGCATCTTCCGGCAGAATTTGATCAGATGACGGCGGCCCGACCGATGATCAAATCGGCTTTGAGCTCATTGGCCGATGAGGATTATTGGGATGCCTGGCATCAATTCAACGATCTTACACAAGATCCGGCGCAAACCGGTTTTGTTTATGAACAATTACTCCTGTTGCGATCGGATTGTGAATCGGCTATGTACGAGCCGCTCCTCGCGGCCGCCAGGAATTTGATGGCCGGTGGGCGCTATATGTCGGCCCGGACCGCCCTTAAAGCCTTACAGGCCGTTTTTGTTGATGACTCGGCCATTGCTGCGGATCTGGCTGTTTGCGAGGGCAACGTACCGAAAGTTTTGGTTGAATATTTCGGCCCGATCGAGATCATTTCGATTCTGCCCCTTATTGCCGATGCTGAAAAAGCTTTTTCCGGCGGGCCAAATCTGGCTGCTGTCCGGGATGTCATGCTGACCACCGGCGAATTCAGGCGATTGCTGGAGCAATTGTATGCCAATCATTTTATTTTAATCGATCATGATCGGATCTATGATGAAAACGGTGACCGGAAAACGCTATGGCTGCCGGAAAATAAAAAACCGCTTGTCTTGGTTATCGAAGGCTTGAATTATTATGCCTCGCGCCGCGCTTTGGGAACCAATTGGGACCTGGTGCTGGACGGAAACGGCAACGTATGCGCCGCCAGACCGCAAGCCGGGCAACAAATGGTGATCAGTCGGGAAGATGAGGCCATCGGTATTTTGGATTTGTTTGTTGAGGCGCATCGGGATTTTTCCTACGATGGAGCCAAGGGTACCATCGCGGTTACAGGCTATGAGTGCCTTTTCGGCAAGGTTGTTCATTCCAATCAACTGCCTGATCGGAACAAGGCATTGCGGGATATGGGTTATCAGGAACTCCGGCTGTCGGCGACGGATATTGCCGACAACCGGCGGGAAGCTGAGGCGGTCGTGACCCGCCTGCAAAATACCGGTTGGCAATTTGCCTGTTTTACCTACGGCCTGATCAATGTGCGCGACGCAAGCTTTGAACGTATACAAGATGATACGGCCAAATGGCTGGACCAGATCGGCGGACTGACCGGGCCGGTCGGATTCTATAATTATCCGTTCGGCGCGTTTTTAAACGGATCCGATCCCCGCGCGATCTGGTTGCGCGAGCAGGGGTTCAAGTTTTTTTGCGGACAAGGGACAAAGGCTTATATGTACAGTGGCAATGGCTATTTGTATGCCGACAAAACACCCATCAGCGGCTATTCCCTAAGAAACAGCCGGACGTATCAACTGGAGCGGCTTTTTGATCCGAGCAAAGTGTATGACGCGGCTTTGCGAAAGGATTATTAAATACCGCGGTTGAATGCTTTAACGCTGAAAAAACTCCTTGTAAAGTTCCTTGACCGAGTAATTGCAATATTCTTCGCGAACGCCGAACATAACACTGATTTCCGATGAGCCCTGATTGATGATTTCCAGATTGACGCCGGCTTTGCTTAAAGCGGTACAGGCTCTGGCGGTAACGCCGACGGTGCGGGCCATGGCCTCGCCGACGATCATGACGATGGCCAGACTGCGATCGACAGAGATTTTCTCGATGCCCAGCTCGTCGATCAGACGTCGGGTGACGATTTTTTCTTTGTCAGGTGTGAAGACTTCACAGCGCATGACGATCGACAAAGAGTCGATACCGGAAGGCATATGCTCAAAGGGTATTTTTTCGTCAGCCAGAATCTGGAGAACTTTGAGCGCAAAGCCGACTTCGCGATTCATCAGGTATTTGCTCATATTGAGGGCACAAAAACCCTTAGCACCGGCAATTCCCGTGACAACACCTTCAAAATTGACGCGCTGGCGCACGATCAGCGTGCCTTTGGCTGTCGGATTATTGGTGTTGCGGATATTGACCGGGATGCCGTTGCGGTAAGCCGGAGTCAGTGCTTCATCATGCAGGACCGTGAAACCGGCGTAGGCCAGCTCACGCATTTCGTCGTAGGTTATTTCCGCGATCGGGTGCGGGTTGTTTACCAGGCTGGGGCTTACGGAATAGACGGAATCCACATCCGTCCAGTTTTCATACACCGAGGCATTGAGAGCCGCTGCCAATATAGAGCCGGTGATGTCCGATCCGCCTCGAGAAAATGTCACGATTTCTCCCGTCAGAGTATAGCCGAAAAATCCGGGGAAAATGATCAGGCCCGGATAATCGGAAAGTTTGGCTAAATTACCGTAGGAGTCCGGAAGAATCTGGGCGTTGCCGAATTCTTCGGTCAGAAACATACCGGCCTCTTTCGGGTCAAAATAGGCTGCTTCACAGCCAAGGGTTTTAAAATATTCCGCAACCAGCCGGGCGCAATTATCTTCCCCGGCGGCTTTAAGCAAATCCATGAATTTGAGCGAATTCGTGTGATCCGCATGCATGCGTTTTGTTAAATCGGCCTCAATAGCTGCGAGACAGGAATCGGGCAGGCCCAGTTCGTTGACAATTGTGGCAAAGCGACGGATAACCGCGGTTAATTCTGTTTGTCCGTCATAGCCATGGATTCGGGCATTGGCCAACGCAATCAGAAGGTCAGTGACCTTGGTGTCTTCGCGTGTGCGTTTTCCCGGAGCCGAAACCACCATAACCCGACGGTCGGGATCACTGAGCATAATATCGCATACTTTGCGAATCTGCTCAGCATTGGCCAAAGATGAACCTCCGAATTTACAAACTTTCATGCTTGTGCTCCCCCTTAACTTAAACACTCCAATTATAGTCAACTCGAACCTTGATTTCAATCAAAACAACCGGCTTGGACGGTTTAATGGTTGACGGGGAGTGATAAAACCCAGATACTGGTGTTATGCGACAAAAAGCGATGCCGGCAGCAAGGGGGCAGAATTAAGTTAAAGATGAAGAGATTGAAAAAATTATTTACCCCGGATTATGCTTTTTCCGATCTTATGCAGGTAAATTTTCACACGCTTGCAGATCAGGGGTACAAACTCATTCTGCTTGATATTGACAATACGCTGGCATCGCACGGTGCGTCTGTGGCAGATGATTATGCCCGTCAGGTCATACTTCGGGTTCAGGAGGCCGGGCTCGCATGCCGGATCATCACCAATGCGAGGTGGCAACGAGCCCGACAATATGCCGCGGACCTGGGTGTTCCGCTGCATGCACGGGCCAACAAGCCATCAACACGTGGAATTCGCAAAGCCTGTCTGTCAACCGGTATCGCGCCCGAGCAATGCGTCATGATCGGCGACCAGTTGCTGACCGATGTTTTTGCCGCGCGTCGAGCCGGTTGCCTGGCTATCCTTGTTCGGCCGCGTACGACAAAGGAACCTCAGACAATCCGGATACGACGCAAATGGGAAAAAAAGTTTTTGGGCCGCAAGGATCATCCTTGATTGAACCAAGGCCAAGATTAGGAGGTAAAAATGCCAAGATTTGGTCCTGCCGGTAATCCGCAGGCTTTTTATGATCAAGGGTACAAGGCATCGATGCAAATGCCGGCCTGGCTCAAGGAACAGGGTTTAACGGCCTATGAATATCAAAGTGGGCGCGGCGTCAATATCGGCGAGACTACGGCAAAAAAGCTGGGTGAGGCGGCACGTGAAAACAACATTCAACTCAGTTTGCATGCGCCTTACTTTATCAATCTGGCCAGCGATGAGCCGGAGAAACAACAAAAAACCATTGGCTATATTATGGAAAGTTTAGCGGCGGCTAAGCAAATGGGTGCCGAACGTGTTGTCATCCATCCGGGCAGCGCGGCCAAAGCCGGGTCTCGGCAGGAAGCATTGGAGATGGCACTTGTCCTGTTGCAAACAGCTATTCGACGGGCTGACGAGCAGGATCTGCTCCGTGATTGCACACTCTGCCCCGAGGTAATGGGAAAAATCAACCAGCTTGGCAATCTGGAGGAGGTCATTCGGTTATGTCAACTGGACGATCGCTTGCTTCCTTGTCTGGATTTTGGGCATCTTAACGCCCGTACGCAGGGTCAATTACAAACAGTTGATGATTATCGGCATATCTGTCGGCAGATAGCCGATGAATTGGGGCAGGAAAGACTGACGAACATGCATGTCCATTTTAGCCGGATCGAATTCACCGCCGGTGGTGAAAAACGTCACCATACACTGGCCGATCGTCAGTTTGGCCCCGATTTTGAGCCATTTTCCCAGGTCATGGCGGAACTGAATCTTAAACCGGTAATCATCTGTGAATCGGACGGCACACAGGCTGCCGATGCCGTAGTGATGAAAAGTCTTTATGAGAAAGCCAGGATGGGGGCGAAATGTAAACTGAAGTGACGCAAAAAGAGATGTCCCACAAAACCATCTCTAATACAATGTAAGTGACCAAACCACACGTAAAGGAGAGAAGTTGTGGGACACGAACATTGTACAGAGAA
>JAAYPL010000138.1 GCA_012519875.1 Clostridiaceae bacterium
CAATCAAATCGTGTTTCTCGATGTAATCAATGGTAGCGATGGCCGCGCGGCAGGCAACGTTATGGCCACCGAAAGTAGAGCCGCTGCGGAACTCACTTTTACCGGTTCGGAACTTGTCATAGATTTTCTGCTGCATCATGCAGACACCCAGCGGAATGTAGCCGTTGGTCAGAGCCTTGGAAAGAGTTAGAAAATCCGGACTGACGTTATAGTGATCGGCCACAAACCACTCACCGCTTTTTCCGAAGCCGCTCTGAATCTCGTCGAAGATCAGCAGGATGCCGTACTTGTCGCACAACTCACGGATACCGGTCATATACGCCTGCGGCGCAACCGGATAACCGCTGTTCGAACCGGGTAGCGGATCCATGATGAATGCGGAAATCGTCTTCGGGTCATTGTCGATAATCAACTGCTCCGTTGCTTTCAGGCACGCAAGACCACAGGTCGAACTGTCGCTGTACCCTAAATGACAGTGGTTGCAGTCGGCAGGAAGCGCTTGCAGCATGCCGGGATTCCAAATAGGTTCGTATTTTTCCTTGAACCAGGGCAGGCCGGTGGCTGCGGTCACCGCCACGGTGGTACCGTGATAGGACCCGGCACGGTGAATGAGCTTGTAGCGCTCCGGCTCACCACACTCCACATGGTATGCGCGGGCCGTCTTGATAGCGGTCTCATTGGCTTCCGAACCGCTGTTAACGTAGAAGTAAGACGTTAGCCCCTCAGGAGATATTTGGGCCAGCTTTTGGGACAGTTCCACCATGGGTAAGCAATAATGGTCACCAAAGTTCGGAAAGAAGTCCAACACCTTTATTTGTTCACAAATTGCGTTGATGATGTCCATATTGTTATGGCCGCAAATGGTCGTCAATATAGATGCGAAGCTGTCCAGATATCGCCTGCCTTCTATGTCGTAGACGTAGTTTCCCTCAGACTTGACGTAAACTTTCGGGCCTTCATCCAGATCCGCATTGCTCATGTAATGCGGGCAAATATGATCCGCCGCGTATTTCTTTATTGCCGCAATTTCTTCAGCAGTATACGAAAACACTCCCATTTTTACTGTCCCTCCAAATTTTCAATGATCATCTATCAGATAGCCGGCCGCTTAAAGAATCCCCAAACGGGATTCGATGTAGCTGATACTGTCAAGCACCCACCCTGAAAAGCATGCCGCATGGTCTACGTAGATGAGTAGAATATCAGGCTCATCGTCAAACCAGAAGCCGCCCGCATATTTGCCATCCTTGTCGGCAATCTTCACCTGCTCCCGCACCACAAAATCAATGAACTGTGTCGCCGCATCGATACCGCGTTCATCACCCGTGAAAGAATAGTACATCGCGGCACCCAACGCAGCCTTACCGCTGCCCCAGTACTGCCACACATCCTCACGACAAGTGTAAAGGAAATCAAGCCAGCGCTTCACGGAATCAAGGTATTTTTCATCCTTTGTTACCTGATACATCCGGTCAAGCAGAATCATTGAAAAACCAATTTCCCAGTAGCACTGCTTAAGCTTCGTGTTATCGATAAACTCTCCGCCGTGCTTTTCCAGTGCCAGTTTTCCATCGTCTGTCGTCATAAAATAATACTTATTGCTGTCCGGCTGCTGCTCCTGCACGCTGATGCACCAGTCTGCACAGCGCTTGGCAAGTTCGATGTCGTTGAAATACAGCGCCGTTACACCGACCCAACCGGTCGTCATGGCACGGCAAAGTGGCATCGCGCGCTGCAGCGGAAAACCGCCGCAAGGCCGCTCGCAGGTCTTGATAAACTGATAGATCGGGTAAGAAACGTCGAATCTGCCGAGGCGATGCGCGCCCTGACAGGTCCAGCTGTGCTTGTACAGGTCGACATTATTCACCG
>JAAYPL010000139.1 GCA_012519875.1 Clostridiaceae bacterium
GGGCGACCCGACGCTATTTACAGCAATCCGACTGACACTTCCATCGCACTCACTACACGGCCATATAAAAAGGACTGCTCGACTTTTAAGGTGAACAGCCCTCGTGTCGCCAGGCGAATAACAATTAGATTTTACCGTCTTTTTTAGCGATGTAGGCCAACAGTTCAACAGTGCGGTTGGAATAACCCCATTCGTTGTCGTACCAGGAAACAACCTTAAAGAATCGTTTTTCACCCGGCAGATTGTTCTGCAAAGTAGCCAGACTGTCATAAATCGAAGAACGTTCGTCATGAATGAAGTCGGTGGACACCAGCTCCTCATCCGTATAGCCCAAGATGCCTTTCAAATAAGTTCTTGAAGCTTCCTTCAGCTTGGCATCGATTTCCTCAATTGAGGTATCCCGGGAGGCGGTGAAAGTCAGATCGACCACCGAGACGGTCGGGGTGGGCACGCGGAAAGACATGCCGGTCATTTTACCTTGAACCTGAGGCAGAACCTGACCAACGGCCTTTGCGGCTCCGGTTGTCGAAGGGATAATGTTGATAGCCGCCGCGCGACCGCCGCGCCAGTCTTTCTTCGATGGCCCGTCAACGGTCTTTTGGGTAGCGGTATAGGCATGGATGGTAGTCATCAAACCCCGCTCAATGCCGATCCCTTCTTTGAGCAAAACATGCACCAGCGGTGCGAGACAGTTGGTCGTGCAAGAAGCGTTTGAAAGGATATGGTGCTCAGCGGAAAGATATTCGCTTTCATTGACGCCCATGACGATGGTTTTAACCTCACCCTTGCCCGGGGCGGAAATAATGACTTTTTTGGCACCGGCTTCCAAATGCCCTTTGGCTTTTTCTGAATCGGTAAAGAGGCCGGTAGACTCAATAACATATTCGACGCCCAGCTCGCCCCAAGGCAGCTCAGCCGGTGAACGGGCCGCCATAACACAACGAACTTTGTTACCATTGACGACGATAACATCATTTTCAGCTACATCCGGACTGCTCTTCTCGGTTTTGATCTCGTGCTTGAACTTACCCTGAACAGAATCATATTTCAGTTGGTAAGCGAAATAATCTGCATCCGTCGAAACGTCTACAACCGCGACAACATCAAGCTTGCTACCGAGTAATCCCTGGTCGCAGATTGCCTGAAAAACCATGCGGCCGATCCGACCAAATCCGTTGATTCCTACCTTAATTGCCATGTAATCAGTCCTCCTGAAAATTGTCACCCACAAGGGGTTTAAAATACTGCATCGTTACAATTCTAGCGGAAAACGCGGTTGATTTCAATAAAAAATGATTTTCCCAGTCAAAATAATTAGAAAAAAGAACTCTTTTTGAAAAACGCACAGAGAAATAAATCAATCAGCCGGGCCTTTTGTCGCAAATTGCCGGAGAAAACGCGGATTCGGATTAAAAAGGCTGTGGCATAATGACCCCAAGAAAAGATACAAGGTGATGTCATGCTTAAAACCTATCGGTTCCGCATCTACCCTACAGCGTTGCAAATCAAGCAGCTTGAACAACATTTCCGAGGAACCAGGATGATTTACAATCGCTTAGTAGAAAGATCACATGCGGAGCAACCATTCAATCGAGAAACAGGCATGCTGGTAATCAAAGAGCTCCGTCAGGATCATTTGCTTTCGCGGGACATCCCATCGGCATCATATAAGCATGTGCTGAACAATTTTCACCGAGCGCACCGGCGGTGTCTGCTTTTGAATCGCAAATTGAAATTCAAAAATGCGCACGGTCGTGAAAGTTTCAGCTTGAGCAATCATGATCAAGCCATCCTGGTTGACAATAAGGTCATATCGACAAAAAGATTCGGCCGCTTAAGAGCCAAGATGACAAGGGCAATTGAAGGACACATTCTCCTTGCCACAATTATTAAGACCGGATCGGGACGCTATTACATGAGTATTCTGACCAAACAACCGGATGCGAAGGTTGTACCTTTGTCTCAAAAAGAAAAGCTCCGTTGCATCGGCCTCGACATGGGAATTACACACTTCCTGGTCCGTTCAGATGGTCAGCGGATCGAAAACCCTCGATATTGTCAGAAAAATCTTCGGCGCTTACGACGTCTGCAAAGAGATCTGGCAAGAAAGAAACGAGACAGCGCCAACTACAGAAAACAACAAATCAAAATAGCACGTTTCCACGAAAGCCTCGTTAATCGCCGCAACGCCTTTTTGCATCGGGAATCATCAAAGATTGTCCAAGAGAATGATCTCATCGTCGTTGAAAAATTAGGCATCCGAGACCTCCTTGGCGACAGAAGGCTTTCCCTGCAAATCAGCGATGCCTCCTGGCACCGATTTTTGGAAATGCTGGCTTATAAATCCCAATGGTACGGCAAACGGATGATTCAGATCGATCGCTACGCTCCCACGACCAGAACCTGCTGCAGGTGCCGCTACCTAACAGCAAAATTGCCCCTACATACCCGAGAATGGCGATGTCCTCAGTGTGACACCTCTCACGACCGAGACATCAACGCCGCCATCAAC
>JAAYPL010000140.1 GCA_012519875.1 Clostridiaceae bacterium
CGAGCCAATTCATAGGACGGATCGTCAGGCAGGCAAGGATGGCGGACCCAGGAAACACATGGGTGATCCGCAAGGAATCCGGCGATTTTCTCAGCATTTTCAACGTGACGAGCCACACGAAGAGGCAGCGTCTCCAGGCCTTGAATAAACAACCAGGCGTTAAACGGACTCATGGCCGCACCGGTATCACGTAATAATGAAACTCGAGCTCGGGTAATGAAGGCCGCAGCGCCAAAGTCTTTCGTGTAGGTCAAGCCATGATAGCCGGCATCCGGTTGGGAGAGCAGTGGGAAGCGGTCGGTGGCACCATAGTCAAAACAACCTGCATCCACAATCACTCCGCCGAGGGAGGTTCCATGGCCACCGATAAATTTGGTCGCGGAATGCACCACGATATCCGCGCCAAGTTCAATGGGCCGGATGAGATAAGGTGTCCCGAATGTGTTGTCAACGATCAGGGGCACACCGCTCTGATGCGCGGCCCGGGCCAATGCGGGGATGTCTGCGACGTTGCTCAGCGGATTGCCGATTGACTCGACAAAAAAGGCCTTGGTTTGCGGTTGGACAGCCGCCGCAAAAACAGCCGGATCGGAAGGATCGACAAATGTGGTCTTGATTCCGTAGTGAGGCAAAGTATTGGCCAGCAGATTATAGGTTCCTCCGTAAAGGGTGGTCGCGGCGACCAGATGATCACCCGCTTGGGCCAAATTCATGATGGCATAGGTCACGGCAGCCGAACCGGATGCGGTAGCCAGTGCGCCGACGCCGCCTTCAAGGCTGGCCATTCGCGCTTCAAAAACATCGGTGGTTGGATTCATGATCCGCGTATAAATGTTTCCGGGTCGCTTCAGACTGAAAAGATCGGCACCATGCTGCGTATCGTCAAAAACATAGGATGTGGTCTGGTAGATGGGCACGGCACGCGACCCGGTTGTCGGATCGGCTTTTTGGCCGGCGTGCACCGCTCGCGTATGAAAGCCATATTTATTCTTTTCCATTGCAAAAGCCCCCCTATTCATACTGTTCGCATATGCATTTGATGATACGGCGGGCATCATTTGATGTCAAGTCAATATCGCCTGTGGATCGGCCGAGGATTCAATGTTTATTCAGAACTTCGCATGTTCTTTCCTGAAACGGCTGGGAGTCTGCCCGTCCTGGCTCTGAAAAACAGCTGAAAAGCGGCTGGGGGACCGGAATCCGCACCTTCGGCCCACTTCTGCTATGGATAAACGTGTTTCAATCAGCAGCCGCCGGGCATTGCCCAGTCGAATCTGGGTCAGGTAGTTATACGGGCTGGTGTTGAAGGCTCGTTTGAAAGTTCGGATAAAATGGAAGCAATTCATGTTGCACAAGGCCGCCATGTCTTCCACGGAAAGCCGTTCGGCATAATGCAATCGCATATGGTTAATAACCGGCCTGAACCTGGGCTGCTCACCGACAAGGACTTCAGGAGCAGCCCAGTCGAGGGATGCGGGCTGCTGATAGTAATGCCGTACCAAAAGAACCAAAAGTTCTTCGGCCAGACAATGCATGAGAATTTCACACCCACTGCCGGGACACTTGTTTTCCTGAATCAGGCGGGAGATCAAATGCTGGATATCAGGACGCAGGGGCAAAGCACAATGGGGAAAAATAAAGCCGAAGGCGTTGACGTTGATCTGACGGATCAGTCGAGTCATGCGCTCCGCGCAGATGAGCAGGAGAATATACGAAACATCTCTTTGGGCAAATTTTACACCATGGCGCTGCCCCGGATTAATGGGAACAATCTGACCGGGTTGACAGTCAACCGATTGATCTTCAATCTGAAATCGCCGGAGCGGCGTCAAAGGAATCAGGAATTCATAAAAATTATGGATGTCTGAAAATCCGAGTGGTAGTTCGATGGGTTGTCCGGTCAAAACAACATGAACAAATCCGCAGCTAATTGTGTTAAAATGTGCCGACTGGTCGCAGGTCGTCATGATCGATAACGTAAATCCATTGTCCGCCGTCATAATTTTTGACTCCTTCCCTCTCCAAAATCCGTGAAGATAAGGTCTCGTTTTGCAAAAGTTGCGCTGCAATACGAACAAAAAAAATTATAATGCCAAACAAGTTTAATGGCAAGGGTCTTTCACCTAAATTGTTTTAAAAACGCAACAATTATGAATATTTATGAATTAAAGACAGTCATTATCAAGGCGGCGCTTCCATACTCCGCATTTTATTTCGGATTGGTTGTGTCCAAGGCTCACACTATGCTAATATTGTGGCTGAATAACGAATTTTCTTACCCGGAGGCTGGACTTGAGGATCGTTAAAACACGACAGGAAACCGCAATAGCGCTTCTGGTTATCGGTCTGCTCATGATGACTGCCGGATTGGCCTGTCCTGCGCTGATTGTCGCGGAATCTGCCCGGGCCGCCGGCTTGACTGATCAATCCGATCCGAGTCTTTCGGCCGGAAATGAACCGGCAAAACAAGACGTTCTCTATCCGACGGTCAATCACTCCTCGATCTCGGCTCTCGCAATCGAAACCAGCCGTCAAAGAACCCTATACTCCCGGCAGATCAGTCCTCGCATCCACATGCCGGCCGCGTCCAAAATCATGACCGCACTGATCGCCTGTGAACGTTTAAAACCCGATGTTCAAGTGACGATCAGCAAGGTGGCTGCCGAGGCGGCCGCACTGGAAAAGACTCCGGACGGAGTTCTTCTCCATTCAGGAGACAAATATCCACTGGGTTATTTGCTGGCCCGATTGATTTATTATGATTCTGATGCGGCAGCATTGGCCATCGCCGAGCAGGTCGCCAATGTCGAAGAACAATTTGTCGAAATCATGAATGCCCGGGCAGCGGCCTTCCGTATGACCGGTACCGTTTTCAAAAACAGTACCGGCGAGCCGGTTTACGATATGTCCGCCACCGGTTTTTCCGAATTGGATCCCAGCCTTGCCCTTTTGCAATACACCACATTGCCGGATATGGCGCTCCTTTTTCTTCAGGCCGTCGCCAACCCGGTTTTTCTTGAATATCTGACCACCTCATCCAGATATTTCGTTCTCAGTGAATCGTCACTTGTCATCATGCGCAACAAGATGTCCGGTATCTGGACGCGATCGGAAGGGCTGATCAACGGCGTTTTTTACAGCCAATGGGCCAACAGCAGCTTTATGGCCGCAACGGGAACGGTTAACGGCATCAACATGATTGTCCTGACTTACATGGGCGATCCTGATGAGGCCGACAACGATTTGATGGCCATCTTTCAGGCCTGCGAATCCTTTTACACCAGGTCACCGTTGGTGATAGCCGGCGACTCGTTTACCGGCGCCACAGAACAGACCATCGACGGGGAGTCCTTTGGCCTGGTGTTTAAAAACACTGTTTATTATGTGCATCCGCACAGCAATGACTGGTTGAAACAGACCATTCGCTACAAGTCGCTGGGGCCCTTTAACCGGCCGATTCTACGCAGCATGACGGTAGGTCAGGTCATCTTTGACCTCATGGATGGAACTCAAATCGCCGTTGATGTCGCGCCCGATCGGCAGATTCTCTCCAGCATCTCGATTATCGACAATATATTAAGCGCACTGCAGCGAAACAGCAATCTGGCCACCGTTCTGATTATCGCCGGACTGATCTTGATCATCGTGATGTTGATCCGCATTGTCATAGGAATTGATCGTATTCGACAATTGATCAAACGCATTCGATTGGAAAAACGCGACCGGAGTTCGGAAAAGTAGTGTCTTGCTACGAGGGTCGCCGAATTCGGGTCGCATAAAATTGGATCAATAAACTAAGCACAAAATCAAACAGCAACAACATAACCTGAACGGCAATCGGCGCGACATACCAAAAGAATGAGAACTTTTCGGCTAATGCCCACACATCGGCCCGGATAAAAAGGAAAACAGCAATGGCCATCAGAATATTGCCGGCGACCAGTTTAAGCAAGGTTGCCGAGATACGGCCAAAATGCTGATCGATAATCGCCCTGAGCAGCGGATAGGGTCCAAAAAAAAAGATAAAAGGGAAAGAAACAGCCAGACCGGGCCAAGCCAAGCTGATGAGAGAGGCAGCCAGATATGTTGTCGCCGCCATGCCCACCCCTCCCTCGATGACTGCGATGGCCAGGCATAACGCTGTCAATGCCCGAACGAAAAGATTCGCCGTTGGTAAGATCTGATTAAGAGCCAGGAGCAAAATGATCAAGGCTACCAAAAGGCCGCCATAACTCAATCGCCTGACCAACCGCCGGTTTTTTTCCGGATCAGCAGCAGCCACAGAGGTCACCACCCATACATTCGCAGCAGGAATCGGCGCAGCAAAGGCAACTCAAAGTATTGCAGATATCGTTGGCGGTGGATCCACCCTGCCGATAATAGGGACCATATCGCTGTTGTTGCTGCCATGGTTGCTGCTGCTGCCACTGTTGGCCGGCTGTATAGTCAGGATTGGTATATTGTTGCCCCTGCTTATTGTTGGGATTGGTCAATTGGTCGTAAGCTTCGTTAATTTCCTGCATTTTTTCCTTGGCAAGATTTTCCAGCGGATGGTCTTTATAGTTATCCGGATGATATTTTTTGACCAGTTCCCGATATGCTTTTTTTATTTCTTCCTGTGTTGCGCCCGGTTTGATTCCCAGCACTTCATAGGGTGATTTAGCCATGATCATGATTCCTTTCCCTAACGGTTCACAGCCGAGCCGGTTTTTCTCCTCGCAGAATCCGTTCGCGAGTATCCGGAAGGCCCAGGATAATAATGTTGGCAACGAGGCCGCTGTCTCGTCGATAAGGCAATAATGCCGCAGTCCGATCCATCTCCAGTTCCAAATCGGCCAGTTTCTCGCCGGCGGTCGCACGAGCCGTGTTAAGATCCAGCCCACCATAAGGATTCCAACTTCCATTATTGCAGTCCCGTGCCCAATCGTCAATCGCATCCATCAGATAGATCCAATGACCCAAGCAGCCGCCCAACAAACCGACCGCCTGACGAACCGGCTCATCCTCGCAAACCAATACCGCGGCCTGAGCAAAAATTCGGCTGAGCAAGCTGTCAAACACTTTGCCTGCAGCCGGATCAGGAGCGCCGGCTTCCAGTTGCTTTAAATCGTTCATGGCCGAGGCAATCCAACGATCATAGGCTGGAAATCGGTCCGCGGCTCGGCGGTAACTGCGCTTCAAAGCAATTTTCGCGATCAAGCCGGAAAAAGAACGATCATCAGCGACATCATCCGCTGCCTTGTACCAGGCAAACAGAACGGTCAGACCGGCACAAAGATCCAAAACCTCCCCGCTTCCGGCAATCGGCCGCTTGGTCAACGGATTGAGAATGCATCCGGCCATCTCGTCCGCCGGCTGTTGTTCGCTTAAAGACAGGAGCAAGACGGCAAGCATCGTCAGATCGTAGTTTACACCCATACGAGGCAACTGACCGTAGTCATGGCCGATCTGCTTGCAGATGCCACAATAAATCGATTTGTACCGCGCGAATTCCCTCATCAGCAATTCGGGCTTCAGCGGTCGAACATAGCCGAACATCAAGCCTCCAGGTCATTTCACCAGTATTAAAGAAAGCTAATTTATGTTATCATACTATGCAATTATGAGTAAGGCCTTTTTTGTAAACGAATTGACCGAGGAACCCGCCGAAAGGAGAGTACCACGATGAACCTCACCACTGTCCGCACCCGTTTTGCCCCCAGCCCGACCGGCTTCATGCATGTCGGCAACCTGCGGACGGCTTTGTATGAATACCTGATCGCCAAATCAGCCGGCGGCTCTTTTGTTCTGAGAATCGAGGACACAGATCAGGACCGACTTGTGGACGGCGCGACCGACATCATCTACAGAACTTTGC
>JAAYPL010000141.1 GCA_012519875.1 Clostridiaceae bacterium
CGGTGATGGATTCCTCGCACGCCATGATTTCCGCCGCCGTACCGGTGGCGACGATCCGGCCGCCATGTTCGCCGGCTCCCGGCCCCATATCAATGAGAAAGTCCGAAGCCAGCATGGTCTCTTCATCATGCTCCACAATCAGGACGGTATTGCCCAAATCCCGAAGCCGTTTAAGAGTGTCCAGCAGGCGGGCGTTATCACGCTGATGCAGTCCGATGCTGGGTTCGTCGAGAATATAAAGCACCCCCATCAGGCCGGATCCGATCTGAGTGGCCAGCCGGATTCGCTGGGCTTCTCCGCCGGACAGCGTGGCCGAGGCTCGCGCCAGCGTCAGATAGTCCAGACCGACATCGATCAAAAAACCCAGTCGGGCATCCAGCTCCTTGCGGATCTGTTCGGCGATTTGAGCATGCCGATCCGAAAGGCGCAGGTCGGCCAAAAACTTGCGGATCGGGGCAATCGCCAATCGGGTCAGTTGATTGATGTTGAGCCCGCCGACGCGCACCGCCAGGCTTTCCGGACGCAAGCGGGCCCCTTGGCAGTCCGGACAGGGTGTTTCCGACATAAATTGCTCGTAATAGCCCTTCATTTCGTCGGAACTGGTTTCCCGGTAACGCTTTTCCAGGCTCGGTACGACACCGATCCAGTCACTTTGATAGGCGCTGCCGCGAGGGTATTTGCTGTTGCTTGTGTCCACGTTCAGCAATTCGCCGTTGTTGCCGAACAGGATGATCTGCCGAATGTCCGGGGGCAAATCGGCAAACGGAACATCAAGGGAAAAGTGATATCGCTGAACCAAGGCATTGATGAAGGCCCGGGCCCAGCTGCTCCGGTCGGCAAAATTCCAGCCTCCGGCCCGAATGGCACCTTCATTGAGGGACAGGCCCGAATCAAAAACCACCAGCTCGGGATCGATATTGGTCATCTGGCCAAGGCCGGTGCACGTCGGACAGGCACCGTAGGGATTGTTAAAGGAAAACATCCGCGGCGTGATTTCCTCCAGATTGATGTTGCAGTCATGACAGGCAAAATTTTGCGAAAACATGACTTCCTCGTCCAGATAACCGTCCTCGGAAGGGATCTGCGCCTGCACCAGCAACAACCCATCGGCCAGGTGGAGCGCCGACTCGGCAGAGTCGTTCAGACGATGGCGGAGTCCCGGCCGCATAATCAGGCGGTCGAGAACCACTTCAATTGTGTGCCGGCGATTTTTTTTCAGCCGGATTTCCTCGTCCAGTTCAAACAGTTGCCCATCGACACGGACACGGGCATAACCCGATTTGCGCAAGTCATCAAACAGCTTGCCAAATTCGCCTTTGCGGCCGCGGACAATCGGTGCCATCAAGATCAGACGCGTTCCCTCAGGATAACGTTCGATATTGTCAATCATCTGGTCAACGGTCTGCCGATCGATCATCTTGCCGCATTGCGGGCAATGAGGAATACCAATGCGAGCGTACAGCAGACGAAGATAATCATAAATTTCCGTCACGGTGCCAACCGTTGAACGCGGGTTCCGGCTGGTGGTCTTCTGGTCGATGGAAATAGCCGGTGAAAGACCCTCAATCGAATCGATGTCCGGTTTTTCCATTTGGCCGAGAAACTGGCGCGCATAGGATGACAACGATTCAACATAGCGCCGTTGCCCCTCGGCATATATGGTATCAAAAGCCAGTGAAGATTTGCCCGAGCCCGACAACCCGGTCAATACAACCAATCTGTCGCGGGGAATTTCCAGACTGATGTTTTTCAAATTGTGTTCGCGAGCACCTCGTATGCGAATCGACGGCTGCATGTCCTACCCTTCTCGATCTTGAACCGATCTGTCATCAAAACCAAAATAAACACATGTTGTACGGTCTTTACTGCAACTGTTAATTTTATCATATTCGTGGGATTTATGAAGAAAAACCACGCAGAATTCACGAAAGATTCATCAACAGCACAAACAAAAACCTGCCTGGTTCGGTTAAACGAGGCAGGTCATCCTGGTGACCCTAAGGAGAATCGAACTCCTGTTTCCGCCTTGAGAGGGCGACGTCTTGACCGCTTGACCATAGGGCCGTCATCGGGATTATCATCTCACATGAGCGAGAGCAATTATATCATGCACGAATCATCCGCGCAAGGTCAATCACCGTTTGTTGAACGGACGCGGAATGCAACATTAAGTGTCGCCCAATGTTAAGAAACCAACCTGTATACTTCTAACGGTGTTCTGTAATCCAAAATCTTTCGAGGATAAGTATTCAGCCACATCTCTATGCGTTTGATTTC
>JAAYPL010000142.1 GCA_012519875.1 Clostridiaceae bacterium
ACCCGGGTCACTAAAGAGAATCCTTTTATTCTCACGGCTGGCCCGAATACCTCTGCTTTCACCCGGCAGGTCAATGCCGGTGATTTCACCCAGCCCCATTTTGCTGCCCCAATAACTGATCTCATTAATGCCGGTTTTAAAGCCGAGATTTAAAAAATACATGTTACAGGACGTGGCCAGAGCTTCGGCCAAGGTCAGGTTGCCGTGACCGGTGTTGGGATATTCGAGGCAGCGCCAAGGCCACTCTCCGATCACCTCACGGCCTTTGCATCGGATGGTGTTGCGGGAGACAGTAATGGATCCGAATTGAAGACCGGCAATTGCGGTTGCCGGTTTGAAGGTTGATCCCGGCGCATAGATTTCCTGAATCGCCCGATTCCACAGTGGTTTGTTGGTATTGTCGGTCAGATATGCGGCCACACGTTCGGCCGCCGCCGGAACGGTTTTCTGGTCAATAAAATCCTTCGGATCATAATCCGGATAGCTGGCCAGTGCCAGGATTTCGCCGGTCCGGACATCCAGCATGACCACGGCTCCGGCATCGGCATCACCTTTATTCTTATTATCCGGACTGTTGCGAATCTCTTCAATGACGCGACGAAGTGAGGCAACCGCTACAGATTGCAACCTGAGGTCAAGGGTCAGACGTACATTATAGCCGGGTGTCGCATCCTTGCCGATGGACTCGGAGTAAAAAGCCCCCTCCTCTCCGGCCACACTCCAGATATTGTATGGTTTAATGCCATTTTGTCCGGCAAGATAGCGCTCGGCCGAATACTCGACACCCGCTTGGCCGATTATGGCATCCGCGGCATAGCCTTGAAGGCGCAAATTCTCATACTGGGCCGAAGTGATCCTGCCGACATAACCCAGAACATGAGAAAGGGTCCGAGCATCGGAGGTATATGCCCGCTCATATTCACGGCTGCTGATGACGCCCATGAATCGATAGTTTTGCTCATTGATCCTGGAGATGATTTCATCGCTGACGCCGGTCGCGATCACAATGGGGGTCCCGTTCTGAAATGTCCACCAGTTGATCATAATCATGTAGCGAAGTTTCATGATCCGGAAGGCATCTTCCCGACTATAGCGCAGTCCGTCGGCTTCCGGATTTTCAATTTCATAACGGGTATAAAGCAGATAATCAAAAAACAACCGGGGGTCGGTTTTCACCTTTCGGTCGGCAAAGCCGGCGCTCTGGCCCGGTGATAATTTCTCCAGGCCGAAAATGTTTCGATTGGCTTGCCAGTCAACGATCTCAATTTCTTCCCGGGTAAATACCGGCACGCCGCAGTCAGCGCCGGCTCCTTCTTCATGGGTGCAGGCAGTATGATCCAGCACCAGATAATCGGAAAGGTTTTCAATAACATCAATATTGTTCTTTTCCAAAAACAAACTGAGATCCAGCAACATCTCATTGAGCTTTTCATTGTCCAGACCGGCGTAAGTCAACAGCAAATTGTTGACCGGTATCGAATAGGCCAGCGGCAGACCGGTGGCATCGACAATATCTCCCCTGGCGGCTTTGACCGTCAGCTGCCGGGATACACCGGTGGTTTCGGCCACCGTTGAAATATCGGATGAGCTCAGCTGCAGGATGGCCGTGTTATAAAAAATCAACGATCCGGCCAGCAGAAAAATCAAGGACAAGACCGCATAACGACTTTTCAGAAATTGTCGGAGCCGTTTACCTAAATTTGGTTTTTCCTCTCCTTTTATCGATCCTTCAAGGGGCTGATCGAAAATATAGAATCCGTCGGTTTTCATTTCATTTGCCATAAGCTATCTCCAACGTCTCTTTCCTCGTCATCCTCCTCCGGCCGACCGTCGCGCCGATACGGTCCGGCAAAATAAAGCAGCAGAATAAGCGGAATGCCGGCCAAGGTGTTGGTGATCAGCGCACCGGGTAAAATTTGCAGCATATGCTGATATAGTCCGGGCAGCGTGTAGGCAACACCCGGCAAAACCGGTACCGCGAAAGTCAAAAATGTAATCATAAGATGGTACATTACGGTTTCCAAGATCACCAGGATCAGGCCGAGGGAGATGTTGCGGCGAAAAAAGCCCCGAAAGGCGACCGCCGCAGTCAAGCCGGCATACATCAAAAGCAGCATGCCTAAACCCAATCCTCGACCGGCCAAAGCATCGCGCATAAAACCGGCCAGCAAGCCAACCGTTATACCGTCCCGTTGACCAAACAAATAACCGGCCAGCACGGCCAGAACAAGAGTCAGATCCGGCTTAGCGTTCAGGATGGCTACCCGGTCCGACAGGATGGTCTGCAACAGGCCCAGACCTAAGATGTAGACAGCATAAACCAGAACAGCGCGGATTATTCTTCGATTAATCTTCATGACCTACTGCTTTCATGACAAAGACGGTCTGTATATTTTCCAGATCGACATAAGGCTGCAAGTACGCCTGACGCTGATTCCGGTCAGCGTTTTCCAGCACCTGAACGATCCGGCCGATGGGTATCCCCGCAGGAAAAAGTCCCCCGGAACCACTGGTGATGACCTCATCGCCGATCTGCAGGCGAGCGTTTAAGGGAATCTGGTCGATGAGGCACAAGCCTTGTTCTTTGAGATCAAAATCGCCTCTGACCCTAAAAAGCGGGCTGCTGACCGTGTTGACTTTTGCGCTGACCGCAAACCCTTCATGGAGAAGCGGTAAAACCTTGGCCGAAGCAAGATCTGTGGCCATCAGGCGGCCGACCAGCTGGGATTGGGAATTAACCACAGCATAAGACATGGTTTCGGTAACCCGAAAACCGTCCCTTGATCCGACATCAATCCGAAAAACATCAAACCAAGAGCCGATCTCCCGGGTCATGATGCGGCCGCCGACAATTTCATAAGCATCAAATCGGCTTTTAAGTTTAAAGGCGGATTTTAGTTCTTCATACTGGCGCCCGGCTTCCGCCAATTGATCAATCTGACTTCTAAGCTCGGCATTTTCAGCTTGCAGACG
Organism: Clostridiaceae bacterium; assembly: GCA_012519875.1. Classification (GTDB taxonomy): domain Bacteria; phylum Bacillota; class Clostridia; order Saccharofermentanales; family UBA5734; genus UBA8949. The sequence goes on from JAAYPL010000142.1 coordinate 2,974, forward strand.
CTGATTTTCCTCTCGGATAACAATACTTTCCGACAAAGCCGAAAAAAATCCGTTGACCTGATCGACTGTCTTGCTCAACCCTTTCTGAACCGGTTCCAGCAGGACGGAAATCGGGCTGGTTATAAAACTCAAAGGACTTCCGGGCAGGGTTGACAACAGTGTGACGGCCAAAAGCAGCAGGGTGATCAAGACGATGGCAAATATGCGGTTCTTTCGTGGTTTCGGCATTGATCATCACGCTCCTGCTGATCAATTATGGCAATTATAATACCTGATATTGTGTCTTAGTTCAAATGAGTCCGGTCCGCTTCAAGCTCAGTGATCCGCCGCTGGCCAGAATGATATGATCAATGACCTGAATACCCATCATCTGTCCGGCTTCGATCAGTCGCCTGGTTGTTTCAAGATCCTCGGCGCTCGGTGATGCATCGCCGCTCGGGTGATTATGAGCCAAGATCATGGCAGCCGCATTAGCTCGGATGGCCTCCCTAAAAAGCTCCCGCGGATGAATAACGGCGGACGACAGGCCGCCCTCGGATACCCGGCTGATCCGGATGACACGGTTGCGAACATCCAGCAGGACGATGCGCAGCTCTTCACGAGGCAAAGCAAGCATATCCGTCTCCAACAAGCATATCGCATCATCCGGCGAGCGAATTTGCGTCTGTCGGACGCGGCGGCGATCGCTGTTCGCACGGGCGCCTATTTCCATCGCAGCAAGAATTTGGGCGGCTTTGACGGGACCGATCCCGGGATACACCATAAGTTCTTCCGGGCTGTAATCTCTTATTTTCCTTATGCCATTCTCCATACCATTCTCTTTGTTCCCGATCAGCCGCTGGCTAAGGGCCAACGCGGTCTCCCTGCGGGTTCCGCTGCGGATAATAACCGCCAGTAACTCGGCGTCGGTGAGATTTTTGGCGCCAAGAGCCAATAATTTTTCATAAGGCCGATCGGCCAGCGGCATGCTGCGCATGGTTATTCTTTGCTGTTTTCCCAACATAAATCCTCCCGAAAGAATCGATCAGTCCCAGGGCAGCAAATGTTGAAACAAAGGATTTGAACTAAAATGCCCCGTTACATGCCGTAACAAGGCCATCAGCCTGCCGACCGGCAATCCCATCACATTGTAGTAACAACCGTCGATTTTTCTGACCAGAGTGGCACCCAGTCCTTGAATGGCATAAGCACCGGCTTTATCCATCGGTTCGCCGGAATCAACATACCACTTTATTTGCCGATCAGCCAACGGGGCAAACAGCACATCCGTCACCTCGGATGCCGTGAAACAAACCTTGTTGTCACGACTTGACGCTGTCAGGCACAAGCCGGTGATGACCTGATGCGTCCTGCCGGAAAGCAAGCGGAGCATGTCCAGAGCATCCTTCCGGTCCTTCGGCTTACCTAAAACACGGTCATCCAGAACAATCATTGTATCGGCTGCCAAAGCGACATAATCCGATGGCAGGGCGAACTGATCGAGCAGCGCATCCATTTTCCCCTGTGCCAAGCGCTGCGCCAGCAGCCGACCATCCTCTTGGTCATGCTCGGTAACATCGTCAAGTTCGATTTTAAACCGACTTTCATCGAACACCGGAACCATGACGTGGATGGCTTCTTTCCGCCAAAAACGGCCAAGCAGGTCAAGTCTTCGCGGTGAGGCAGACGCCAGAATCAGAGGAATCTGATCAAAACTCTGCATGGCCGGTTGTCCGCGGGAAAGGAATAACGTCACGGATATTGGAGACACCGGTCAGATACATGATCAGGCGCTCAAAGCCCAGGCCGAAACCGGCGTGGCGCGTACCGCCGTATTTCCGCAAATCAAGATACCACCAGTAATCTTTCTCATCAAGGCCCATCGCCAGCATACGCTGGCGTAAACGCTCATAATCGTCCTCACGCTGGCTTCCGCCGACAATCTCGCCGATTCCGGGCACGAGACAGTCCATGGCGGCCACGGTTTTCCCATCCGAATTCAATTTCATATAAAATGCCTTGATTTCCTTGGGATAGTGGATCACAAAAACCGGTTTTTTCAAGAGACATTCGGTCAGAAAGCGCTCATGCTCGGTCTGCAGATCGCAACCCCAATAGACCGGATACTCAAATTTCACATCAGCCTGTAAAAGAGCCTCGATGGCTTCAGTGTAGGTCATGACGCCAAAATCATGATCCAGGACATTTTGCAGACGATCCAGCAGTCCCCGATCAACAAAATTATTGAAAAAAGTCATTTCTTCGGGGCAATTTGTCAAGACATACGAGATAATGTACTTAATCATGGCTTCCGCCAAACGCATATTATCAGCCAGATCCGCAAACGCTATTTCCGGCTCAACCATCCAGAATTCGGCTGCATGCTTGACGGTGTTTGACTTTTCCGCGCGGAAAGTCGGGCCGAAAGTATAAATGTTTTTAAAAGCCATGGCGAAGGCCTCGCCGCTTAACTGGCCACTGACCGTCAGGTTGGTATGTTTGCCAAAAAAATCCTGACTGAAATCAACCTTCCCCTCCTCGTCCCGGGCCGGGTTTTCGAGATCCAGCGTGGTCACGGAAAACATCTGCCCGGCACCCTCGGCATCACTGCCGGTGATGATCGGGGTATGGACGTAGATAAAGTTCCGCTCATTTAAAAAGCGATGAATAGCATAGGCAGCAACCGAGCGAACCCGGAAAACCGCCGACAGTAGATTGGTGCGTGGCCGCAGATGAGCGATGCTGCGTAAAAACTCGGGGGTGTGACGCTTGGGCTGGAGAGGATAATCCGGTGGGCACTCCCCTTCCACTTCTATCCGGATTGCTTTCATTTCCAAGGGTTGACGGGCGTCAGGAGTCAACAAAATCGTTCCGGTAACAATGATTGCCGAGCCATTGCCCAGCCGGACAATGGCATCATAATCTTCCAGATCTTCCCGGGTCAGAATAATCTGAAGATTATGAAAAAAAGTACCGTCGTTGAGATTAATGAAGGCAAATTGCTTCTGGTCGCGAATGGTGCGAATCCAACCGGAGACCTGAACGGTCCGGCCGGAAAACTGCTCCTGATTTTTAAATAGCTCACGGATCGAAATCTGTTGTGCCGTCATTTAAAATCTCCCCTACCAGTAGCTGCATGCTTCATGCTGGTGCTCCCCGGCTGTTATGATTTCGCGCCTTGGGTCAGGCGGGCGCCCACGGCTTCTAAAAAACCAATCGTGTCAACAACCTGGACATCCGGCAGCCGAACCAGATTTTTCAGGTCTCCGGTCACGACACCCTCCTCGATTACGGCTAATGATGCAGCCTGCAGCCGATCCGCAAAAGACACTAACTCGGCCAGCTCGTCCATCTCGGCTCGTTTGCGCAACGCTCCCGTCCAAGCAAACAGGGTCGCCATCGGGTTGGTCGATGTTCTCTCCCCTTTAAGGTGGCGATAATAGTGGCGGGTCACCGTTCCATGTGCGGCTTCAAATTCATATTTGCCGTCAGGAGAAACCAGTACAGAGGTCATCATGGCCAGACTGCCGCAGGCAGCGGCAACCATGTCGGACATGACATCGCCATCATAATTCTTGCACGCCCAAAGAATGCCTCCTGGAGAACGCATAATGCGCGCCACGGCATCGTCAATCAAAGTGTAAAAATACGTGATACCGGCTTTTTGGAAGTCGGCTTGGAATTCCTCGGCGAATATTTCGGCAAAAATATCCTTGAACCGGTGGTCATATGTTTTCGAGATGGTGTCCTTGGTGGAAAACCACAGATCCTGGCCAAGATCAAGAGCATATTTGAAACAGGAACGAGCAAAACTGCCGATCGACTCATCGGTATTGTGCATGCCCAGGAGCACGCCCGGTCCGTCAAATTGATGAATTCGCTGTATCCGAACCGAACCATCCGAATTCGTGATTACCAGTTCCGCCGTACAAGGTTCTCCGATCAGCATTTCAGAACCGCTATAGATATCTCCGTATGCATGACGAGCAATTGTAATCGGTTGGCGCCAGGCTGAAACCAAAGGTTGGATGCAATCAACCAAAATCGGTGCGCGAAAGACCGTACCGTCCAAAACCGAACGGATGGTACCGTTAGGGCTTTTCCACATTTTTTTCAGTCGGTATTCTTCCATCCGCTGAGCATTGGGCGTAATTGTCGCACACTTGACTGCGACGCCAAGTTCCTGCGTGCGATGAGCTGCATCCAATGTGATCCGGTCATTCGTCAGGTCACGATTCTTCAGACCCAGGTCGAAATATTCGGTTTTGAGTTCCACAAAAGGGGTTATGAGAATATCTTTCACCTGCTGCCAGATGATTCGAGTCATCTCGTCGCCATCCATTTCGACCAGCGGGTTTTTCATTTTGATTTTGCTCATGTCATTCCTCCTTGCAGTCGACAGCAGACATCCCGGCTGCGGTCCCATAAACCAGTTTATTATAGAAACAATATCCCCTGTCAGTCAATGCGAATAATTTCCTCCAACCTGTTTGAGCGGATATACACCTCAATCGTCATCTGTCAACCGTTGCTTTGACCATTTCCGCCGCTGAGATCAATAACGCCTCCAGGGCCAGACGGTCATTAATTTGGCCGGTTTTTACCAGCAGATCATTGGCAAAACATTCGGCATACAAGGCTTCCAGCAAATCCATCGGTATCCGCTTGGCTTGGCGAGCCAGGCGGGTCGCCACAAAAGGCATCACTTTCAGCTGAGCCGTGATTTTAGACGGCTCGGCCAACTCTGCCGCACAAATCAGTTGACGCAAATGCCGCGTCAACATAAATTGGATCAACTGGATGGGTTGCCGCTGGCTAAGCAATGTATCCACCAGCGCCAAGGCCTTTTCGGTTTGTCCATCGGATATGGCATCGGTCAAGTTAAAGATGTTGCCGCGCAAATCCGGCAATGATATTTCGCCGATCAGCCGGATATCCACCTGCTGACAGCCGGTCCCCTCACAATAAAGAAAAAGTTTTTGCAGTTCTTGCCAAATAACCTGCATGCTCAGATCACAACGGTCGATCAAACTCTCTGCGGCATCCGGTCGGATTCGGATCTGCCGCCGTCGACATTCGGCGACAACCCATTGCTGCAACGTCTTGGGTTTCTCCCGGTCTATTTTGGCCAAAACACCTTTCTCATGAATCAGATTGATTAGATTTTTTTGTCGTTGATCGACTTTATTTTCAATCATAACCAAACACGCCGAATCCGGTAGTCCACGAATCATTTGAGCCAGCTGCTCCTGCCTTGCTTTCCTCGTTGAACCTGAGAAATCGGGGGCTTCATTATCTTCGTCGGACGGCTCGGAGATATCCTCAGAACTCCGACCGGCGGCTCCCGGTGATAACCAGCCACTGTGGCGCACAATCACCAGCTTGCGCCGGGAGAGAAACGGCGGTGTCATCAGCTCAGCCTGCAGACGCTCGGCATCCAACTTAGCCGGCTGATCACCGATATTGAAAACCACCCGGTCCAGCGCAGCGCTTCCCTGATCCAACAAGAGCTCCGCCAGAGCTTCAACCAGTTTACCAATCAAAAAGTCCTCCTCACCGAACAAGACATACAGGGAATGAAAACGGCCGGCACGCAGTTCGGCCCTTAATTCATGGTAATCAGAAAACTGACCGTTATTTTTCTTCTTTGCCACAGCGACGTTTCTCCTTCAAGACCTATGGATTCAGGGACAGGCCGGGTGAAGCACCCAGCCGGCTTTATTTATACTCAAGTGAATTGCCCCCTGCTGGTCGGTCCGCCAAACCCGGCAATCATGCTCTGACAACCTTTGCAGGGTGTCTTTTGAAGGGTGCCCGTAAAAATTGGGTCCAACACTAATGACAGCAGCCCGAGGACGAACCTGCTCCAACATAGCCGTTGTTGTAGCATACTTCGAACCGTGGTGGGCAACCTTGAGGACATCGGCCAGACCGAGCAGACCGCTGCGGATCAGATTGTTTTCCGCATCGGCTGTGCAATCGCCGGTTAACAAGAGCGAAAACCCTGCCAGATCGGCGTGCAAAACCAACGAGTAATCATTGGAATCGTAATCCGGCTTGATTGTCCTTTTGGGCTCGTGTTGATCAAGAACCTGCAGTTCGATCAGAGTGCCCAGCGCTATTGTATCATTTCCGATCAATTCTGACACCGGAATCTGATGCAAAGATGCCGCCTCCATTAAAATCCCCAGCCGGTCACCACTTTGGCTTTTGTTTCTGTCCGGCATCGCTGCCAGCTCCCGGCCGGACACCAACAGGTTACGACCCCTACCGGATTTGATCACATCGATCAATCCACCAATATGATCATCATGGCCATGGGTCGCAATCAGCACATCAATCTGATCGATACCCAAATAATCAAGTGCCGGCAGAATAACCTGCCAGCCCTGTCCGAATTTGCCGCCGTCAACCAGAATGGTTTCGCCAAAACGTGATTTGAGCAAAATAGCATCACCTTGACCAACATCGAAAAACCAAACCTGAACCAGCGGCGCCCGGTACCAATTCAATACGGCAATCAGCAGCCAGATAACAATGAGAGGCACCCGAATCCGTTTAAATGACCGGAATCGTCGCCTCCGAAGAAGATCGATGAATCGCAGCCGGCAAATCAAGGCACCGGCAAACAAGAGCCAGATCATCCAGAATACCGGATTAATCAATTCGTTCGGGGCTCTCAGGATGACCTTGCGTCCCATGAAACCGGCCAGATTACCCAACAGATCAGAAAAAAATCCCAGGGGTAAAGCCAAAACATGTCCCAAAGCCGGGAATATCGGTAAAAGAAGGCCGCCTATCGGCAAAACAATGATTGCCAGATAACAGATTGCGGTGGTTATCAATGCAGCCGGCGGGTTGCTGACAAGGCCGGCCAACGACACCTGTTGATTGATGATCGCCAATAGCGGCAGCAAACAGATTTGGATTGACAGGCCGGAAGCAAGGGGTGTAAGCAAAAAGGCCGGCAAAAAAGGAAAACTCTCCTTAAGACGGTTTTGCATGGGTTCGGCCAGTGCCACCAAGGCAGCGGTTGCCAAAAAGGACAACCAGAAACCTTCGCCCCAGATCGCAAAAGGTTGGACACCAAAAATGAGTATGACCGCCAGCGCCAGCGAACTTGCAGCATCACGCGGCCGATGCAGCAGACGGCCGGAAAGCGCACAACCCGACATTAAGATGGCTCGTGACACGGCTGTGTGCCAGCCGGTTAAGAATCCATACCCGATCAAAATAATCAAAAGAAGAACCAACCGCTTTCGTCGTCCCAGTCCGCCATGACGCAGCAGACGGCCGGCCGGCAGCAAGAGCAACGATACATGCATACCCGAAACACTCGTTAAATGAGCCAGCCCGGAACGGCGGAAATCAGATTGAACCTGTTGCGATAAACCTTGTTTTTCGCCCAGCAGGACAGCGCAAAGGACATCGGCTTGTTGATCCGGTAAAAGCTGATCAATCAAGTCGATTAAGGTTTTCCTCGCTGCTTGGCCCAGAACAACCGGTTTTGTCCAAAGCGGTGCATGGCCTGCTATGGACACCGAAGACTTCCCGATCGGTTTTGCTTTGACCAAGATTCCCCGTGACTTGAGCCAAGCTGTTTCGTCAAAACCACCGGGGTTACGTTGTCCCCGCGGCAGTTCGTAGCATACCGTTACCTTGATCCGTTCACCATAACTCAACCCTGTGCCTTTTCTTGGATAAGACAGAAGCACCCGTGTGCCGTCCGGCCTGCGGACAACAGCCTGGTCAAAATATTCTCCTGTCTTGGGCACTTCGGCCACAGTTCCGGTCAGAATCCGACTCTGACCATCGGCTGCGGCAACAAGTTTCATTGCACGTTCCAACATCAAACCGGTCCGCCAAGTTCCCAATAAAAACAATAACGGCAGAAACCACATAAGCCAGTTCGGCTGGAGCCGCACGGTGAGAAAAAACAACAAGCATACCAATAAACACAAGCACAACGACAAGGTCAATTGTCCGACAACAAAGGCAACGCAGATGCCGGCAATAGCTGCCAATGCCAGCGGCAGCAAGGGTCTGGCAAAGATTAATGAGTGTTTAAGGGCCATGAACCGCATCCTTTTCCTGATTGCTGCCGAGTCAACGGAACAGCGGTATCAGTTTGCAGGAAATCAACGGGGTTTTCCTATCCGGTCCGGCGACAAATCAGAACAATTGGTCAGGATGAAGTGTCGGGATAAAAAAATGACGTTATTCGATCGCGTAATTCATCAATACCGGTTTTGTTTTGCGTCGAAAGAATGATCAGCGAATCGGGTTGGTCAACGCCGATGGCGACAGCGATTTCCTTTCTGCGCCGAAGGGCCTGTGACCGGCTTAACTTGTCGCTTTTGCTCAAGATAACAAAACTTTCAAGATTACGACTTTTGAGCCATTCTATCATCTGCAAATCCTGAACAGACGGGTTGTGTCGGATATCCAACAAATGCAGGACCAAGGCGATGGGACGGCCGGATTCAAGGTAACGATCGGCCAGAGCTGAAAAGGTCTTCCTGGTCTGCTGCGAAACCCGGGCGAAACCATATCCGGGCAGGTCGGTCAATAATAATTTTTCATCAACATTAAAGTAAATGATCAACCTGGTTTTGCCAGGAGTGGCGCTGATTTTAGCCAATTGCCGGTTGTCAGCCAAAGCGTTGATCAAAGAGGACTTCCCCACATTCGATCGCCCCGATAAAACAATTTCCGGAAGATCCGAGGCCGGGCACTGAGCCAGGTCCGCCGCTGCACCAACAAAACGGGTTTTTCTAAAATTTATTGTCATACGCACCTGCTTTTTCTATAGATTTTATAACATTATGGTTAAAAAGACTAATATTCCAGCCGGGAAAGGGTGTACTTTGTTTCTTTTTTCGATATAACTTCGGTTCCCTATTTTTGCTAAATTGAGTATAATAAGCGTGAAACACGATTGATCATCTGACGAGGGAACAAAAATGTCTGCACCGACAGTCACGGATGACAAAAACTATTATATCTACAATCAGTATGGTGACAACACCATGGAGCCGGTCGGTCCGATCGGCATCATCGCACACAATTTAGCCAGCAATTTCGCAGATTCCATTAATTATTTTTTACGGAACCGCCGTTCCATCTATCTTGCCCGCCATCCGGAACTGGCGAACAACCCCGGCTTTATGCGCGCCGATTACCGGATTTCGGTCAGCACGCCGCGTTATTCCTCCGGTGAAGGCAAAGCCATCATTACCCAGACGGTTCGTGGTCATGATCTGTTTATTATTGTCGATGTCCTCAACTACAACTGCCATTATGAACGCTATTCCCAGCGCGTCAGCCTGAGTCCGGACGAGCAATACCAGGATCTTCTGCGTATCATTCTGGCTGCCAGCGGCAAAGCGCGCCGCATCAATCTGATTATGCCCTATCTTTACGAGGGCCGCCAATATCGTCGTGGAACCCGCGAATCTCTCGACTGTGCGGCAATGCTCAAGAAACTGTTCGACCTTGGCATCAAGAGCATTCTGACTTTTGACGCCCATGACCCTCGCATCATCAATGCCGTCCCAACCGAAAACGTGGAAAACCTGACGGCGGCCTATCAGATTATCGAATCCATGATCCAGACCATTCCCGACCTAAAATTTGATTACGATCACTTCATGGTTGTCAGCCCGGATGAAGAAGGTATTTCAAGAGCCATGTATTATGCTTCCATGCTGGAGGTCCCGCTGGGAATTTTTTATCGCAAGCGCAATTACCTGCAATTGGTGGAAGGCAGAAACCCCATTGTGGGGCTGGAATTCCTGGGCAGTCGGGTCGAAGGCAAAGACATCTTGCTGGTTGATGACATGATTGTCAGCGGCAGCAGTATTCTTCGGGCAGCCAAGGAATTGAAAAACCGAGGTGCCAGACGCATTTTCTGCGCGGCGACCTTTACCCAGCTGACCAGCGGCCTGGACCAAATCAATCAGGCACATGAGGACGGTGTCATTGAGAAAATTTTCTCGACCAATCTGATCTATTGCCGTCCGGAAATCCTCAATGCGCCTTGGTTCGTCGAGGTCAGCCTCTCCCGTTTCATCGCCTTGTTGATTGATGCCATTAATCACGACGCTTCACTGTCCAAATTGATCAGCCCGACCGAAAAAATTCAGAAATTGTTGAATTACCACCGGCGGCGCCAACAGACTTGATATTATTATTTGCGCCTTATTCTAAGGAGGATTAAAATGCTGCACCCCCCTGTTGCTGATGACAAAAACTACTATATTTACAACCAATACGGCGACAATCTCATGGCACCGGTCGGACCGGTCGGCATCATCCCCTTGCTCGGCAGTGCTGATTTCACCGAAAGCGTCAACAGCTATCTGCACCAGAGGCGGATAGAATACCAGGAAATCAAACCCGAGATCGGGTCGATCTACCCGGGATTTATTCGTCAGGATTACCGTATCCGCATCAAAAACTATCGATTCTCCTCCGGTGAAGGCAAAGCTGTCATTCTCGACACGGTTCGCGGTCACGATGTGTTTATTATTTCCGATGTTGTCAATTTTTCCGTAACCTACAAAATGTTCGGTTTAATCAACCACATGAGCCCGGACGATCATTATCAGGATCTGAAGCGAATTATTCTGGCCAATGGCGGTCGTTCGCGGCGGATTAATGTGATCATGCCCTTTTTGTATGAAAGCCGCCAACACAGGCGCAACTCCCGTGAATCCCTTGATTGCGCTTACATGCTGGAAGAGCTTTTTGAGCTGGGCGTCGACAATATCATCACCTTTGATGCCCATGACGATCGCGTAGCCAACGCCATCCCGACCGGCGGTTTTGAAAACATCCAGTCAGCCTACCAAATCATCAAGGCCCTGGTCAACACCATTCCCGATCTGCACATTTCCGAAGGGCGGCTGATGGTTGTCAGCCCCGATGAAGGAGGCATCACCAGGGCAATGTATTATGCTTCGATGCTGGGAGTTCCGTTAGGTACGTTCTACAAACGGCGGGATTACACCCAGGTCGTCGCCGGGCGCAACCCGATCCTGGCCCACGAATTTCTTGGTGATTCGGTCGAAGGTATGGATATTCTGGTCGTCGATGACATGATTTCCTCCGGTGAATCCATATTGGATCTGGCACAGGAACTCAAGAGCCGCAACGCCAATCGAATATTTGCCGCCGTCACCTTCGCTTTATTTACCGACGGCTTGGAAAAGTTTCATCGGGCATATGCCAACGGACTTATCGACAGGGTCTTTGCCACCAACCTTATCTACCGCACCCCGGAATTGTTGGCCTCCCCCTGGTTTACCGATGTCAACATGGCCAAGTTTGTCGCCCTCCTGATCGATGCCATTAATCACGACGCCTCATTGTCCGGCTTGATGGATCCGACAGAAAAAATCCGTACGCTGCTCAACAAATATCGTCGCGATCAAGCAACGCCCGTCGAAATTTGAGAACGACCAACCGACATGTCGATTGGTCGCATTTAGTTTTTGCGTAGAAGAAATCGAAGCCAGAAAAAGACAGCCACCAGCACCAGTTCGATACCGGTCATCCGGAAAAATAAATCATATTGATTCTTGCTGATCAGGATATTGATCAGCGTAACAAAGGCGATGAGCAACAGCACTAAGAAAATACGCCCCCAGAAAGTCAAAGCAACCAGTTCTAAAAAGGAAAAGAACGTACTCTTCCGCCGGCGGGACCTTCTGGTCCTGGTCGGCGTCGTTTGAGTCGATCGATTTTTACTTGTTGTCCTGGCTGACATGATTCAATCACCTGCCTAACATGACCAGTATAGCCATTATTTCCTTCGGACTCAAGTTCCCTGAAAGGTATGCTATACTGAAATCCGTCAAAGGAGGCCACCCATGCCATTAGACGGAATCACAATCAATTGCCTGGCTCTCGAATTAAACCAAGCCCTCGCCGGCGCACGTCTGGATCGGATTTACCAACCGGACCGTTATGATATTTTCCTGACCTTTCGCCGGGTAAATGAGAATCTACGCTTAATTCTTTCGGCAAATCCCGCCTCTCCCCGCGTCCATCTGACCAGGGAAAACCGTGATAATCCGGCTAACCCTCCCATGTTTTGCATGCTTTTGCGCAAACACCTGATCGGATCCAGATTGCTTGAGGTTCGCACCCCCGGATTTGAACGAATTCTGCAATTTAAGTTTGCGACGATTAATGAGTTGGGCGATCAGCTGGAAAAAACGCTGATCGCTGAAATCATGGGCCGGCACAGCAACATCATCTTGCTCAATCAGGATCAGCGTATCCATGATGCCATCTTGCATGTGGATCATTCCATAAGCCGCGTACGTGAGGTCATGCCTGCCCGTATTTATCAGCTGCCACCTGATCAAAAGAAACTGTCCCCTGATGAGGCCTCCATGCGCCTGGCCCGCAAGGAAGTCTGGATGCCTCCGGCTATGAACATGCAACCGCTGGAAAAAGTCCTTTTGGCGGCATTGCAAGGGTTTTCCCCTCAGCTCTGCCAGGATGTCCTCGACGCTGCCGGACTGGATCCCCGTTTAAAACCCGCCCTGATGACACCGGCTGATACGCAGGCCCTGACCGAGGCCTTGCAGGCCCGCTTGACCGAAATTCTGACCGGACAGTATCGGCCATCGACTTTTTACGACGCACCGGATGCCGGTATTCCGATTGATTTCCATGCCCTACCCCTTAGGCAGTACCGTTGGCAAAAAATCGCTGACAGCGTTTCTCACGCCATGGATCTTTTTTATCTTGAACGCAGTCGACAAAATACGCTGCGCCAAAAAAAACAATTCCTGGAAAAAGCCCTGAACGACCAATTGGAACACGCCCGAAAAAAGCTGTCGATTCATCAATCGGACATCGAGGAAAGTCAAAATCGAGAGCAATATCGACTTTTCGGCGAACTCATTCTGGCCAACATGCATCTGGAAGAACCCAAGCACAGCCTTTTACCTGCGGTCAACTATTATGACGAGGCTCAATCGATTGTGGAAATTCCCTTAGACCCCGGCCTCTCCTTGGCCGGCAACGCGCAACGCTACTTTAAACGTTATGCCAAAGCACGCGCCCGATTTGAAAACAGCAGCCGTTTGGCACAAGAGGATCAAAAAGATATCAAGTGGTTGGAAACCCTGCTCAATGCTCTTGCCGCAGCCACACATCCGGACGACCTGACCGCTGTACGTGAAGAAATGTTGACCTGCGGCCTGCCAACGCGGAAGATACAGCAAGAGAAAAAGGCAACAACCGATTCTTCGACCGCAACAGATATGCAGCCCGGCAGACCGGTCAGCCAAGCTCGTTTGCAAAAACTACTGAACAGGAACCGCCGCCAACCGCAGAATAAGCGAAAAAACAACAAACCGGCCGCGCTGCCGCCACGTCAGTATACCAGCAGTGATGGATTGACCATTCTGGTTGGACGCAACAACCTGCAAAACGATCATTTAACCATGAAAGTAGCTCAAAAAGATGACATCTGGCTACATGTTCAGAAACTACCCGGCACACACGTTATCATCCGGGCAAATCATCAATCGGTGCCGGAACAGACCTTGTTGGAAGCTGCGGCAATTGCCGCCTGGTTTTCCAAGGCCGCTGCTTCTTTCCCGCAATATCGGCAGGAAACAGCACCCACAGGTAATTTTCAAAAAGTAGCCGTCGACTACTGCCCGGTCGGGCATGTCCGCAAACCGGCAGGCTCTCGCCCGGGAATGGTGGTATATGACCAATATAAAACCATCATGGTCACTCCGCAAGAGCCGCCAGATCCAATTTAATTTGCTCTTTGAAATCCGATAATTCCAGCGAAGGCAGACAACCGCAATATCTTTGCCGATAAAGGCCGTCCTCTCTGGCCATTCGTTGACCTTCACGATAACCGGAACGAAAATCCCGATCAACAAACACCAATCCGGCCTGCCGGGCAATCCGGCTCCCTGCAGCAACGATGGCGTCCCGGTCCTGCCAAGGGCTGACCAGTAAAGTAGTAGAAAAGGCCGGTATTCCTAATTCAACAGCTTTATCGGCTGCCGCCTGCAAGCGGCGGCCATAACACATCTGACAACGCGTCTCCACCGGATCGTCCCAATTTTGCCAGATTTCCGGTTGGCAGATCGGATCGGCGATTAAGTCCAGATCCAGCTTGCGAGTCAGGATCATAAGATTTTCCAAACGTCTTTTATTTTCCACCGCCGGTTGGATATTAGGGTTCATGTAGTAAATCAACAGCTTCTGCTTTTCCTGAAGCGAAAGCTGCGCCGGCCACTCGAGACAAGGACCACAGCAGGCGTGTAACAGAAGATCGTATTCACAGCGCTTTGTTGCGTGCTCAGTCATCTTGCTCCTGTTCTTCTCCGGCGGTTTCCCCGGTCAAATCCAATTCCAGCTGAATTGGATTTCCGTTTGCCATATTGCCCGTTCCCTTTGATTTTTTTTCGTAATCAACGGGACAGGAAAGGCCCAAATGCTCCCATCCTAAACGTGTCAAAACACGGCCCCGCGGTGTTTTGGCCAGATAACCGATCTGCATCAGGTAGGGCTCGTAGACATCCTCGATGGTAACAGCATCTTCATTGCAACAAGCTGCTAATGTGTCCAAACCAACCGGCCCGCCGGAAAACATCTCGGCCATGTTGCGCATCAACTGCCGATCCGTGGCATCCAGACCGACTTCATCAATTTCCAGAGCATTTAAGCCATACTCGGCGATCGTACGATCGATGACGCCGGAACCACGAACCTGGGCAAAATCACGCATACGCTTGAGCAGGCGAATGGCGATTCGGGGTGTGCCTCGCGAGCGTCCGGCAATAACATCAATACCGTAGGCATCGATGCCGATTTTAAGAATGGCAGCATCACGGCGCAGGATCTGGCCGATTTCAGCCGGCGTATACAATTCAAGACGATTGATCATTCCAAATCGGTCACGAAGCGGCGCGGTCAGAAGGCCGGCCCGGGTGGTTGCGCCGATCAGGGTGAACTGTGGCAGATCCAGGCGAATGGAACGCGCGCTCGGCCCCTTGCCGATCATGATATCCAGCGCATAGTCCTCCATCGCCGGATAAAGGATTTCCTCGACGCTGCGATTTAAGCGATGAATTTCATCAATAAACAAGACATCCCGATTGGTCAGATTTGTTAAAATCGCCGCCAAGTCGCCCGGTTTCTCGATCGCCGGACCGGTCGTAATCCGAAAATTGACACCCAGTTCGTTGGCAATAATGCCGGCCAGTGTTGTTTTGCCCAACCCCGGCGGGCCGTAAAGCAAGACATGATCCAACGCTTCCGCCCGGCCGCGGGCGGCCTCGATAAAAACCTGAAGATTTTCCTTGGCCTTAACCTGGCCAAAATACTCCGCCCAGCGTGTCGGCCGCAAAGTGGCTTCATCGCTGTCTTCTGCTCGCCGTTCGCGGCTGATCAGCCGTTCCGGATCATCATAATCATCAAACAAGCCATTATCCTCCTTAACGGACTAATTGTCGCAACGCCAGCTTGATCAGCTCTTCCAGGCTGCAGTCCGAAGTAAAAACAGCCGCCACCGCTTGCGCCGACTGAGAAGCCGAATAGCCCAAGACCATCAGGGCATTAACCGCCTCGGAGCGCGGTGTTGAATCATCGGATAACCGCTGAGTGTCCGGACCGAGCTCTTCCGGAATCTCCGCGCCTTTTAATTTATCTTTTAACTCGAGAATCATCCGCTCCGCACCCTTTCTGCCGATACCCCGAATCGAGGTCAAAGCCTTGATATCTCCGGTTATTATGGCCAGAGCAAATTGGCTGGGCGATAAAGTACCCACAATGGTGCTGGCGATTCTGGGCCCGATGCCGCTGACCGTCAACAACAGCTCGAACATATTAAGTTCTTCCGAGGTCGGAAAGCCGAACAAAGCCTGTGTATCCTCACGAACATGCAAATAAGTGTAGATGATTCCTTCTTCTCCGCAAGCCGGAAAACGTTCGATCAGCGCAGGCGCGGCCTGAATCCGATAGCCGATTCCCTGGTTGTCGACGACGACGTAATCGGCTTGGCGGATCACCACCCGGCCGCGAATATAAGCATACATTACTGATATCCTCCCCTGGCCAGCGCTTCGGCCCGATTGCCGGAATGCGCATGACAAATGGCGACCGCCAGCGCATCGGCAGCATCATCCGGTTTGGGTACACCCGGCAGACCCAGCAAAACACGCACCATTTGCTGGATCTGATGTTTATCGGCCCGTCCGTAGCCGGATACAGCCAACTTGACCTGCATGGGCGTATATTCATAAACCGGCAGCCCCGCTCTCGCTCCGGACAGCACGGCAACACCACGGCCTTGGGCGGCACCGATGGCTGTCGTGGTATTGCGACTGAAAAAAAGCTCCTCGACAGCCATAGCCGACGGACGCCACTTCTCAATTAATTCAGTCAGGTCATCGGCAATCTTGAGCAGCCTTTTCTCAAAAGGCAGAGCAGGTTTGGTTGAGATCACGCCATAATCCAGACAAGTAAAGTGATTGGCACGATAATCCAGCACGCCATAACCCGTAATTGCATATCCGGGGTCAATTCCTAAAATCACCATAGACAGGATAGTTCGTTCCTTTTCCAACATTAAACAACAAACAATCGTTCCCCCATCATATCACAATCCGTCCGAACCGAGCAATGGAATCGCTGACCGGAGAAAAGGACTGTGGATTGCGTCATCAGGGGCATAACAGGTATGCTGAACGCCGGCAAACAATTAGCTTGTTTTCATTATAACAAATGATAACAGAACCCAGACAGCCCGGAACAGGATTTGGCAAAAACAGTCTGTCCCTATAAGGCTATTCTTACCATACCATAAACGGGATCAACGGTCAGGCGCAGTCGTGCCTTCTGATTTCTTGGTCGAGGCGGAGCGGCGGCGGATAGTCGGCCGACGTCCAAAGGAAATTCAATTCACTGTGGTCGACAACCGTGCCGGTCTTCCCGACCGGAAGAAAATCCGTAAGGTAAGATGACCGGGGGCGGCTCTCCTGCGAGGGCTGATTTCCCCGATTCGGTCGAATACATACCGGTTGCCGGATCTGCCTCAATTCAACAAAGGCTTGCTGCTCCGCCTGCCGATACTGTGTAAAAAGGCCATAAATCAACAGGGCGGCGAGCACCAATAAAACCCAAAACAGAAAATTGATTATCGACATGATGATCACCTCGTCATAGTCAAACATTTGTTCTGTTTCGAGAATATCAGAATCTGTTCCCTGTTGTCAAGGCATTTCGAACTTATGTTTGTTATTTTTCGATTACATAAAAATAACACCGGACAACAGCATCCCGTTGACCGATGTCGGTCTTGAAACAGGCGAGTAAAAGAGGGCAGGTTGCTAGATGTCTTCCTCCCGATAGGAAAGGGTCAAGGATCGCAGGTCGCTTTTCAGACGCCGGTAACGAACACCCGCATGGTCCATCATCCGCTTTGAAGCCTTAACACTGTCTGTTTCGGCATATTTATCGGAGATAAAAACCACTTCGCGAATTCCGGACTGGATGATTGCCTTGCCGCATTCATTACAAGGAAATAGCGGCGTATAGATCGTGCAGTCCTTCAAATTAAAGCCGACATTGTTTAGAATGGCGTTCAGCTCGGCATGACAGACATAGGGATATTTCGTGTCCAGCAGTTCGCCTTCGCGGCCCCAGGGGAAATCATCATCACTGCATCCGATCGGCATGCCATTATACCCAACCGAAATGATCTTATGCTCCGGGCTGACTATGCAGGCACCAACCTGCGTGTTGGGATCCTTACTTCTTTTGGCCGACAATAAGGCAATCCCCATGAAATACTCATCCCAGTTGATGTAGTCCGAACGTTTCGTTGTCATTGAAAACCTCCTGCCTTTTTTATGAAAACAGCACAGAAACTCCTAACGGCGCAATCGGCTCGCTATAGATTGATTGTTAAAAATAACGGAGCAGATCCTCATATGTTTCCCGGCGGCGGATCAGGACAGGTTCTCCGTTTAATCGGATCAGCACCTCGGCCGGGCGCAAGCGATTGTTGTAATTCGAGCTCATGGCATAGCCATAGGCACCGGTATCCAAGACGATGACCACGTCATTTGCCTGCGGATCAGGCAGCGGTCGGTCGGCGGCAATAATGTCTCCGCTTTCACAGATATTACCGACAACGGTTACGGGCTTGGTTTCGGAATCGTCCAAATATCTGTCGTCGCGGTAAATCAGAATATCATGCCAGGAATCATAAAGAATGGGCCGCGCCAAGACGTTGAATCCAAGATCGGTACCGGCATAAACGGTTTGACCGGTTTCCTTGACCGCATGTACCGTGCCGAGCAAGACGCCGCATTCGGCAACGACATACCGGCCGGGTTCGCTTTTAAAGAGCAGATCGCGCTCATGACGATCGGTAAAGGATCTGACCAACCGGGTCAATTCTTTATTCAGAACACCCAGGTCCAGGCGTTGTTCACCGGCCAGTTTGCGATGGGGAATCCCAAAACCGCCACCCAGATCAACCAGCTCCAGATCCGGAAACCGCGCAACCTGATCAAGAAGATATGCAGCTGCCTGAAGATAAGGTTCAGGTTCCATGAACAACGAGCCAATATGCTGGTTGATGCCCACAATACGGAGCCCATATTGATCGGCCACACGACCGGCTTGGAACAGTTGATCACCGGAAATCCCAAACTTGCTCCGTTCGCCGGCGGTGACAACCTTTTCATGATGCCCCGCCCCAACACCAGGATTGATCCGAATGGCCACGCGGCTTCCCGGCAAGGTTTTGCCCATTAGCTCCAACTGATCCAGGGAATCCAGGCTGGTCAAAATCCGCCGTTCGGCAGCAAAGCGCAATTCATCGGCTGAGACATTATTAGGCACAAAGAAAATCTGATCCGGCCTGAAACCGGCCTGCTCCAAAACAACGATCTCTCCCGGGGACATGGCGTCCGCCGCCAGTCCTTCCTCACGGATAATTTTCAGCAGGCGGAGATTGGAATTGGCCTTAATCGAATAGCTGGCGATAAATCGCGGGTAGTCCATAATTTGCAGCATATCCCGGCAGCTGCGACGTAAAATACCCTCGTTATATACGTAAAGGGGGCTGCCAAATCTGGCCAGCAGCTCAGCCGGATCAGATCGACCGAAAAAAGTCTGGCCGGCTATGTATTCTGATTCATGCATTTGTTGATCCTGCCTTCCCCGGATGATAGGATTTTCCTTAGTTGGTCAATCAGAATTAAGAAAGTCGCCGTCGGGGCGACAAAGCTTGAGCCTAAGTCATTACTGTCAAAAAATAAAGTTACAGGCGGCAGGATGACGCACCACCTTGCCGCCCGCTGCACTGTCAGTCCAGATCGGAGATCCAGAGGCCATGCAGATTGCAATATTCGTAGATGGATAATGGGCCATCTTCCACAACAAAATCAGCTTCCGGCGCTTGGTTGGGCTTAAGATCCACACGCTGGGTCTTGGCGCCTTGAGCAACAAGAATCCACTGGATATAGTGGGCCTCGAGCATCGGATGCGCAACGCTGCTGACCTTGACATGCAGCTTGCTCCCTTGACGCTCACCAACCGGAAGATGTTTTTCGGTGGCGGCATCCGTCGTGTTGGCAGTCAACAGATCCATCGGTTGACCACAGCAGACCAACTGACCGCCTCCATCTTCAACGAGTTCGACCAAATTTTTGCAGATGCTGCAGTAATAAAAAGAACGCTCAAATGTCATAAAATAATCCTCCTTTGACTGATGCCCTTTGGGCCAATCGGTTTAACTCAGGGACATTGTATCATATTCGGGCTCGTCATCCGACTCGTCCGGCGATTCCGCAGATTGCAGTGAAACAGGGCGCAGCTTTTTCTTTCCGGAAGCAGCTTTTTTGTTTGAACCGGCCGGCAAAAGAAAGACAATTAACAAGATGAGCAGGCTGCCCAGTGAAATTAACAAGCCAATGTTAAACCAAGGCGGAAGGTATTTCATCTTGATGGTGTGTTGTCCCTCCTCGAGATCAATGCCGATAAAACCTTCGTCCAGCGCGATGGCTGTAGCCGGTTGGTCGTCGACGGTAATGGACCAGCCTTCATCATAAGGAACGCTGAGCATGAGGACCCCGGCTTGCCGCGCAGCGATTGTGCCCTCGATCCGTGTGTCGGTAAAGCGGTCGAGGTGCAAACCATTGCTCCGGATGATCTGATGGGCCTTTTCGAAAGCCTCCTGATCCAAAGCATAGGAATGAAGATTGAAAGAACCGCTTTGAGAGCTGTCGGAAGCATAAAACAGATTGAATACCACCGGAGTTCCGCCCTCGACAAAGCCGACATCCACCAGCGTTGATCGCTTGGCATTGAAGTCGACGCGCGTCTCCCCTACCATGACATAACCTCGACTGGGTTTGTTGGCTGCTGTCTGAAAATACAGATAGATCTGCCCGTCGGTCTCGACTTGGATATTAACTTTCACCGAGGATTCCTGGTCGGTATTGGTTCGGGTATAGCTGTAATGGGATGACGTTCCCGTATTGGAAAGGGTCATATTGCCCACATCACCACTCTGTCGTTCGACGGGCTTAAAAACATCATTTACCCCGGATAAAGCCATAACCAGACGATTTTGCGCCTTTAACGGGTCACCGGACGAGCTCTGCCAGTCCTTGAGTTCCGGCCGTCCGATATAGCCGATCGGCAGGGCATAGGGATTTTTATAGACATCAATCAAGGATTCGTCCATCACCAGCTGACGCAACCGGTCAACCGCATTACCCGATCGGCGGATCAAATATTTGATGCCGAAAAGTGAGTCCAGAACAATCGTTGAGCTTTCATATTTATACGAATTGATGCCATTGCTGTGAAAACCAAGATTTTCAAAGGTTTTGACCGGCTTGGTTGCCATGGTCGAGGCGAAGATCGATAAACCGCGGTAATTATACATGAAGCCATCATTGATGGTTTTGGGAGGGACAGCTTCAACACGATAAAAAGAGCCCTTCCCTTCCTCCTTGGCAATCCTGGCAACGGCGGCGCGAATCTGCGTCACCTGCTCCCCCGACATATAACCCTCACGACTCGAATAGTATTCGGTGGTATCGATCCGGTGCACCGTCAGCAAGGTATTCAACGTCAGCTCGGCAATAACCACCAGCAAAATCGCCAAGGCCACGTCGGACGAGCGAATTTTCCCGATCCGATCCAATGTCAGGACCGCCGCATAAATGACAATAAAAACAATCGTGACATAAATTGTCTGCAGTTCGACGGCTTTTTCATTGAGTTTCTGCGCCAATAAAACCAAGGCAACGGCACCGGCACAGACAGCGCCGATTTGCTTGCCGGTAAACTCTTTGAGAGAACGCAAAGCCGGATAAGCAATGGATAAAATCAGGAAAATATAAACGAAGGAATTACGGTAGGGCAACTGGTTGGGAAAATGTTTTCCATGCCAGATAAAATTAAGCACGTTGATATTAAAGCTTAAAATCAAGAGCAGGATCAAACCGACATGCAGGAATTTTTGGCGCAAGGGAACCGATTTGGCGAAAAAATAAATGGGAATCATCAGCAAAGCCAGAATCCCGCAATACATATTGGGCATACCATCGCGGATGGTTGGTGAAACCAGCATGAAATGCTGACCTATATAATCAAACAGTTGAAAATAGTGCGTAACTGTTTTAGGGAAGGCATCATTGGCCGCCGAAGTCAGTTGGAGAGAAAAATAAGTCGGCAACAGCATGATGGCGGACAAGCCGGCCCCAAGCAGCGACAAGCCGGCAAAACGCAAAATGCTGAGCAACAACTTGCCCATTTGGCGAAAAGACTGATAACGAAAAAGACAAATGGGGAAATACAAAACAGTAAAAAGCACGATGAAAAAAGCAATGTAGTAGTTGGTATACAAGATATAGGCCAAGCTTAGGCAGTAAAGCAGACCCCGGCGATCCCGCACCAAACGGACCATTCCCAGCATCATCAACGGAAGAATGAACAATCCGTCCAGCCACATGATGTTCCAGGAATAGGCCAGCGAATAGGCCGATAACGCGTACAGACCGGACACAGCCACCATCTTGTAATTCTCTTCTTGCCAAACGCCGCGCAAAAACACAAAGAAAAACGCGCCGCAAAGGCCGATTTTAATCAGGGTCAGGAGCATGATGGCTTCGGTCACAAAGGCCGGCGGAAATAGAATCAAAATAATGTTGAGCGGGCTGGCCAAGTAATATGACATCAGCGCCCAAAAATTAGTACCCAGCCCCCCGGCCCACGTAAAAAACAAGCTGCCGCCACTGGTCAGCTTGTTGCGCAGTTCCTCGATAAAAGGCGCGTATTGATGATAAAGATCGATGGTCAGGACATTCCGGTTGCCGACCGGAAAAATACCTCTGGTCATATAGCCGATCAACAAAATAAGAGCCGGCAGGCCGAAAGCCACAAAGGCCAGGCGATTGCCGGCAAAGAACCGTCGTGGCTTTTCCATCAGGTTTTGCCTATTGATCCTCATATGTCTTCTCCTTCGGTAACACAAAATCAAACCTGAGAACAAAAATCTAACAACGGCATTATATCACGGGTTTGGCGGTCATCCAAACCTCTGTTGGACAAACCACACCCTCAGGTCGGTATGGCGATCAAGAAAGTCTGCAGCACTCTATAAGATTAGTGGTTAATCAGGTTGATGGTTCCGATGATCGGCAGCGGTGTGCTGGTTCCGTTGACAGCGGATATAATGCCCAAGATAATAAAGATCAGTGCTGCGATACCGAAGATCAACGGTACAATAAAGGTAAATGCCAAAATCGAAGAAACAACCTGCATCAACAGGATCAACAAAGCCTGATTGGCATGGAACTTCCCGTAGGGATTTTTGTAATCGTCAGCCACCAGCGGCAGAAAAAAGAGAATGGGGATAATGTACATGATAACCGCGATGGGTTTTCCCCTCTTGACATCTTCTTGGTCAAACATATCTTATGACTCCTTTGTTTTGGTTAAACAACAATTTCAATTATAGGGATGACTTCCCATTAAAACAAGGTTTAAGAAGCATCGAATTCCTTATCCATCCGACAAAAAACACGTTAAGTCTCGCTTTTCTGATCAGCTTGCGTTATAATCGAAATCGGATTACATCGGGGCGACCGATCGTAATCGGTTCTATTCGATTTGTCAGCAATAAATTCTATTTAGGAGGGACTATTCTATGTCTGCTACCATCGTCGAACCGCACAAATCTTCAATCGGTAACCTAGATGCAAACGTTATGGCTCTGTTGGCCTATCTGGCCACGGGAATCCTGATGTACATACCCTACATCAAATATGTCGCTTGGCTAGCCCCCCTTGTGTTGTTTTTTCTGGAAAAACAAAGTGGGTTTGTTCGCTTTCACGCCATGCAGGCCTTTATCCTGAATGCTGTTAATTTCCTGCTCACCGCGCTGATTGGCGGCATTATCATTGCCAGCATCACTGCCGCTGCTCAAAGAGCCCAAACATGGGAAGACGTCGGCGCTACTCTGGCCGGTGTCGGTATCATAAACACCATCGTCATAATCATCTCGCTCGTCATCACGATCTTCGCTATTGTCGCCTTGGTCAAAGCTTATAAATATCAGCTTTACAAAATGCCGTTGATCGGCAAGTTAGCTGCTAAGTTTTCCGGCCAAGCCGCTTAATGAATTAATGTAACCATGCAGCATCAAAAAGAGACTGTCTTGAAGCAAGACGGTCTCTTTTTGTTATCATACTCGAATCCATATGATTTATCGGCTTGGAAGTTTCTGAAGAGAGCAAAAGATGGCGGATGTTGTCCGGTCATGATATAGTTTCAGGACCGGATTGACCCAACGCAACGCACATCCGAAACCAATGAAAATCATATCAAACGTCAAAGATGACAAAACCCGACCGAACCTAGATCATTCCTCGGCCGATCAAAGTCAAAACGGTTAAAATGGAGGCAACCTATGAAAAACGGCAAATTCACATTCGAACAGATCCCCGCTTCTCTGGCAGAACTGGAAAGCATCGCCCCGCAGTATATGTCGACCCCCCAAGGGACAGCGGCCCTCTTTGTCTTGGTCCTGACCCATTATCCGGAAAATCCCGAGCTGGCTTTAAGCATGATCGATTTTCTGATGGGACCGAAAAACATCTCCAATTATGATCGCCAATTCTATCGTGATCGGCTGTCCGGAAAATCCTATCTGCCCAACTCCTATTTTGCCGGCGCCACTCCTGAGAACAACTACACCCCAACACTCCCCTTGACCGTTGAAGTCACAGAAAATCCATATTCCTATGACCAAGAAGGCTACGCCAAATTATATATTGCCAGCGGCGGAGCAGACAGCCCCCGACCATTGGTCTTGCGCCTCAAACCATCCACCGGTGAATGGTTTCTCTGGGAACAGCTCCTGCTGGCGGATATTCGCAAACCCGTCGCCGGTGACCCTTGGGCATGAGATCATGATAACAACAAAATAATAAATTAATCAGAAAAGCAGCCGATGATGGTTGCTTTTTTAAAAAAATCGGATACTTCATGAGCTACAGTCCGATGCGTCTCACCTTTCTTTACGGATAAGCTCCGCTAAGACAAATATCGGCAAGAGCAAAATCGCCAAAATCAACCACATCGTATTCACTCTCCCTTTATGGCTTATCCGTCGGTCATGTCTACATTTGTCGGCATCCGCATCATTATGCTTTAAAAATGTTCCGACTTTTGAATCAGTTTTGTGCCGGCTCTATGCATTGCATAGCAAGTATGTTCAACTGGCTACTATAAATATTTTACCATATGGTCCTGTCAGGGTCGTCGATTGTTAACATCAAGTTTCCGACAAGTTTCTAGTTCAATGTACTTGCACTTACAATTCGTTTCGACCCCTAAACTTTCAAAAGCTTTCTGTGTTTCTCAATCTCACTCGACGTTCATTTCCAAGCAAAGTTCGTCTTCACTCAAAGAGTATACAAAAAACTCATCCGGAATAAGAACTTCAACATCTTTTCTTCAGGTATTTTCGTCTTCTTCTATAATCCCAATCAAAATGCTTAGTTATAACTCTCAGTAGCTCGATAAAGATTACTCCCGCTTGCGCGGGAAAAACGGCAATCGTCGATGCGTGGATCCGGAAATGGTAGGATCACCCCCGCTTGCGCGGGAAAAACGAGATGAACCCATCTTTAAGGGCATCTCCCCTGGGATCACCCCCGCTTGCGCGGGAAAAACCATCCGGATCCGGCAGGGGTGTGGCTTTTCAACGGATCACCCCCGCTTGCGCGG